>CAVHRL010000140.1:0-2113 GCA_963638375.1 Lachnospiraceae bacterium | reverse complement strand
ATTTAAAACACTATCGGATGAATTTGTTTTGGCATTAGATTCTTGTATGAATAAAACAAATGTCACTCGAAAAAGTTTTTTAGAACATCTCAATTTAGATAATATAAAACTTGGACTAACAACGTTAAAAGAAGAAGGATTCTTAAATACTATCAAATGGTTAATGAATCATGGAGAAAAAGTTGAAACGTATCAAAATTGGTTCAAACGTCATAAGGTCACAAAAGAAGAACTAAATAGACAAAAAGAAATATCTTTTTCTTATTCTCCAAAAATTAGTATTTTAGTTCCAACATATAACACCCCAATCAAACTACTAAAAGAAATGATAGATTCTGTTAGAAATCAATCGTATTCTAATTGGGAATTATGTATTGCGGATGGTAGTAGTGATTCTAATACAAAAAAAGTCATTCAGGATTATGTGAATGAAGATTCTAGAATTAAAGTGAATTGGTTGGATCAGAACTATGGTATTTCTGGAAATACAAATCATGCATTGGATATTTCAAGTGGTGATTATATTGCGTTATTTGATCACGATGATGTATTAGAACCAGATGCTTTGTTTGAAGTTGTTCAGAGTCTTCAAGAAAACAAACATGATATTGTTTATACAGATGAAGATAAACTAAATAATGAAACAGGTGAATATGTAGATCCTAATTTTAAAACGGATTGGAATTTAGATTTGTTTCGTTCGCATAACTACATTACACATTTATTTGTTGTGAAGAGTAGTATTGTGAAAGGCGTTGGAGGATTTCAAAGTGCATATGATGGTGCACAAGATTATGATTTGATGTTCCGTTGTATTGAGAAATCTAAGAGTATTTATCATATTCCAAAGATTTTATATCATTGGAGAATCCACGAAGGTTCTACTGCAGGTGATCCTGAAAGTAAAATGTATGCATATGAGGCTGGTAGAAAAGCAATCCAAGCACATTTAGATAGAATGCACGTTAAAGGAAAAGCAATCATGTTGGAAAAACCATTATATGGTTTATATCGTGTAGAATATGAGATGGATGAAGAACCATTGGTATCAATAATCATTCCAAACTATGAACATGTAGATGTATTGAAGACATGCATTGATTCCTTATATGAAGTGAATACATATTCAAATATAGAAATCATCATTGTAGAGAATAATAGTAAAGAAAAAGAAACGTTTGATTATTACGAATCTTTAAAGAAAGAACATGATAATATCAAAGTAGTTATTTGGAATGATGAATTTAATTATTCCGCAATCAATAACTTTGGAGTGAAACACGCAAGAGGAGAATATATTCTTCTATTAAACAATGATACCGAAGTGATTGGTGAGAATGCACTAAAAGAAATGGTATCTAACTGTATGCGAGAAGAAGTAGGTGTTGTTGGTGCGAAACTTTTGTATGCCGATAACACAATACAACACGCTGGTGTAGTGATAGGTTTTGATGGATATGCAGGGCATATATTCACAAATTTAATGAATGATGATTATGGCTATATGATGCGTGCAATTATTTCAAGTGATTATAGTGCTGTAACTGCTGCTTGTTTGATGACAAAAAAAACAATTTGGAATGAAGTTGGTGGATTAGACGAACAATTCAAAGTTGCATGTAATGATGTGGATTATTGTTTAAAAGTTAGAGATTTAAATAAATTAGTTGTATATGATGCTTTCTCTTTATGGCATCATTACGAATCAAAGTCTAGAGGTTATGAAGATAGTCCAGAGAAGAAAGCTAGATACGAGGATGAAGTGAATCGATGGGCCAAGAAATGGAATAAATATCTTCCAAATAATGATCCATATTACAATCCAAACTTTGATATAGAAAAAGGACCATTTCGATTAGATTAAAAGGTATATGTATGTTGATGGATGATAGTTTTAAAATCAAGAATTTTATAAAAATAAATGAAGCTTATTTTTTGCATGGTGCATTTTCTTCTAAAGAGCGTTTATTTACTTTAGAAATCTTTTGTGATGAAAAGAAAATAAAATCTAATATTTTTGAAGTATCAAAAGAACAATATGAATTCTTTGTTTTATTACCAGAATCTTTTAACAAGCTTGAAATCAACTATCAAACAGAAACAGAACAGAAAC
>CAVHRL010000139.1:0-2340 GCA_963638375.1 Lachnospiraceae bacterium | reverse complement strand
TCTTGAATCATATCAGGAATCTTATCTAATTCATCTAAATCAACAGAACCACCAATCTTCTCTCTTAGCCAAACATTAAAAGGAACAATACCTAATTCTTCATATTCAGGATTCATGACTTTCATTGGTGTATTAATGAACAATACTGGTTTACATGTCGCAAATGCATATTCATACGCAATACCAGACCAGTCTGAAATAATAGCGTCTGCCATAAAGACAGTATCATTACTAGAGAAATCTGTTTGAACAGTAATATTCTTATTACCTGCGTATCTTTGTTTTAACTGTTCCATTCTTTCTGGCATATGACGTACATGTTGTGGATGTGGTCTAACAATGATATTAAAATCCATATCTTTAATTAAATCTAAGATCTCATTCAAACAACTATCAACAATATTATCTTTCTGCCATGATGGTGCAATTAATACAGTTTTCTTCTTAGGTTTAGAAGTGTTTTTCTTACACATTTCTTCATATCCACTTACTAAATCATCTAGTAATGGATATCCTGCATTTACAATTGTTTGATTTTCAATATGATGTACTCTTTCTACTGCTTCTTGTTCTTCTCTTTGATGTTTACCAGTAACTAATACCGCATCAAAATAATCTGTACTACCATAACGCATTGTTAGGTTCATAGAATGTGTACAATGTGGTACATAAATATATTCCACATCTTTTCTAACATAACTTCTTTTGATTTGAAATGTTTCAATATCAGGCATTGTCATCACAACAACATCAGCATCCATTCTCATCATTAAAGTAATCAGTTTCTGGCTATCAATGTAATATGGTTTGATTTGGTCATTCTTTTTTGCCATTTCAAAGATATTATCTTTTGGATCACTTGTAATGTAGTGAATCGGAATATTTGTATTCTTTAAAATAAAATCTATTGTTCCTGCATAATACTTATAAAAACCATTACTTTCCGAATAAAACACTAAATGTTTATTTCCTAAAGATAAGAACTTCTTATAATCTTCTTTGCATCTTTTAACTAATTCTTTATCTTTCTTTTGTTTTTTCGCATTTGAAACATAAGTAGCTAATTCTTTTCTAGTAGATTCCAATTCATTCCAATCAACATATTTCTTTGGATCAATTGCCATATTCAACAAATATTGTTGAACAATTGTTAGTAAATTGGATGCAATCCAATATAACGCAACACCACTAGGAACAAAGAAACCTAAATATAATGAAATTCCAACAGATACTGCCATTGTAGAATAATTGCCAAACTTAGATTGTGCTGCTTGTAGTACATTCATTTTATTTTGACAGAAACTTAGTAACCAAGCAGATAATCCTGCAATGATAGGAACCATCAAAGAAGCTCCACCATCTTTTGTAGGAATCCAAGATAAATCAAAACCTAAAAAGTTCATTTTTAACGCATCAATATCAGATACGATTTCTTCAATATCTTCTTTTTCAAATTCTGATTGTAAAGCTAAATAATTTTCTGTATTTCCACTTTGTATTTGTTTACAAACACTCAATTGAATAGAACTAGATTCAGGATTAATACTTTCATCATTTTCCAGAGCTACTTCTTGAAATCTTTCAGTCACTTTACTATCAATGTTTAATACATAATTCATAGGATGATAAATAACTGATACAACGCCTAAAAGCAGTACAATTTGTACTGCTAGTGGAATCAATGAAGCTGTCGCATGATAATGATTCTTCTTATATAGTTTTTGTGTTTCTTCAGCTATTGTATCTTTATCACCAAAATGATCTATCTTAATTCTATTCAATTGTGGTTGCATCTTAACCATCTTAATAGAATTAAATTGTACCCATATTGATATTGGTAATAATACAATCTTACTAAAGAAAGTAAATAATATTATCGCCAACCCATAATTATTTACAATGTTGTAACACCATCCCATTACAACACCTAATAAGCTACCTAATACTGCCATAAGCAAATCTCCTAACGTAATAATGATTATTGAATCTTCCTATAAGTGACAACACTCCCAATCCAAACAGAACAATCATTAATTGGTTCAAATGATAAATAAACATTCGCTGTTCTCAAACTACCAACTTGGAATTCATATGTATAATTTCCATTTTCATCAAAGTATGGATAAATCTGTGCTTCATACAACACATCATCTGTATCCACATATCTCACTTGGAAGTTCGCAATTGGTTGTTCGTAATCAATTGGATTGCCAGAAACCGACCCTAATCCAAATAAATTCATATCAAAGATATAATTATTTACGTGTAAATAACAATAGGGGCCAACAGACAAAGAATTTTCTCCAGCACGTACATTTAACTGGCCATATTCATCTGCAG
>CAVHRL010000138.1:0-2569 GCA_963638375.1 Lachnospiraceae bacterium | reverse complement strand
CAAAGAATTGAACCATCATTGTTAATAGAGGGTTTACAAAACTCCAAAGAACGCCTAATGCACTTCTTTTATAACGAACTTTAAATTCTCTAGCAACCAATTGTTGTAGTAAGAAATTGAATTGATGATATGCATCTAATATCATCATTCCAACTGTCATCTTACCTTTCTTTTCAGCATGAAACACATGAATGATATAAATCGCCAATACAACTAAAAATACAATTACACCACCTGTCAAAACAATTCCTAAAGGTTCTTCTGCCTTTCCATTGATTTCACAAATCAACTGTCTTTTTTCCAAAGTTATGTTTTTCGCAACTAGTTTCACACATTCCTCATTGGACAATCCATAATACACCGTAACCGCATTATTAACAGATGCTCCTTCAGATGTGATTTTTAATGTATATTGTTTATTTTCTTCTACTAAAACTGGTTCATCAAAAGTTATGGTATTTGTCCCATTGATGAGTGAACTAACATCGACAGTCTTACTACCAAGTTCTTGATTGCCATCTAAGACAGAAACAATCAAAGAACCTGTATTTTCCCTATCGTATGTACCTACTTTTAAATCTACGTATGTAATTTGTGATGCGTTAGAAATAAAATCTTCTTCTACAACATCTCCATCAACGATTTCCCCAATGTTATCAATTTCATTTACTTCAGATGTATGCACTCTTTTTAAATAGATATCTTCTCCACCAACAAGAAAACACACAAGACAATATCCTGCAATGCATAAATATATGAATAGCATCTTTAACCATAAAGGTGTTTTTTTCTTCTCATTCATAGAAACCTCTTTCAATTACGGAGATTATTATAACATAACTACAAATTTCTCAATCATTCTTAAAATGATGATATACATTCTTCAAGACTCTAATAGATTTATCTTTTACTCTTCTAGGAAGAGAACGATTTAGAACCTGAGGTAATTCAGTTTTCAATATTTCATTGCATTCCTGTACAAATGCAGCATTCGGTGTATCACATAATGCTTTATAAATTTGTTTTCTTTCAACAGATGAAATCTCATCATGATTCATCAAATGATCAACTGCTTCAACAAATTGTTCAAAACCTTTCTCCAAAGGAAAGTCTTTCATATAGTTTGGACCAAAAGAACGCATTTGATCTAATCTTTGTTCATCATCTAATAATTTCAATAATGTATACGCTATCCCAGCTGAAGATGATTCCGCTAATACAACACCTTCCTCTGGTAGATCATACAAGTTATTTTCACGATACAGTTCTACTACTGGTAATCCAGCCGCCATCATCTCAAATGGAATACGTGATGGATTAGAAGCACTTAAACATAATCCAATCTTACACTTATTGTATAACGCATTACATTCTTGAACCGAAATGATACCTAATTCTTCTGCTTCAAATGGAATATCTACTTTTACAGCCGAACCATACAAATAGATTTTTACATCTGGCCTTTTTTCTTTCACAATTTTTAATGCTTCTAAAGCAATCGTAGTACCACGTCTTGGCTTTTCTGGTTGTAATACATAACATATTGCGTTTTCTTTTTGAATATTTTCTAAAGGCTTATATACATTTAAATCAGCACCAAAGTCAAAATGTTGTGCTGTATGGTGAAATTCATTCTGCATCTTACCAGCTAACCACTTACCAATCGTGATTGGTTGATAACCTAAACGATAAGAATTTTCTATCACAAGATATTCATCACCCATAGGAAAAAACCATGGTTCATAATCCTGAATGAAATATGCTTTGATATCCGCATCCATACATTTCACATAGTTCAATGATTGCCAACCAGTCGCAAACACTAAATCATATTTCTCTTGATGTGCAAAACCCGCATAAACTTTTGCTGCACAGGTTTCATAATATTTATCAATCAATTTCGCAACCATCTCATCATCCACATCAATTGGACTTTCCGCATAAATATCACATTCATATCCATGACGAATCAGTGCATTCACATTTTGAATGATTGTTCTATGGCCCCCTGAGCCTTTACCCGGGAAAGGAATGACCCATGCAATTCTTTTTTTATGTGATTCTTTGGTTACAGGAGCTTCCATGTAGCTTCTACGAATACGTTGCCACTTATACATGTCCATACCTAGTGTATAAGTATGTGCAACCATTTCTTGTATCTCTACAATCTCTCCATACTCTATATCCGCTTTAATAGAACTAGTGACAGAACCTTCATGTTTTCTGTAATAATTCAAACATTCGCTTGTAAAAGATATGTTGCCTTGTTCTAATAACTTTACATAGATATACCAATCTCCAGCAACCTTATAGTTCTTAGCTTCTTCAATGATATTTAAGATACCATCTACATTCTTCCAGACAACACCAGACACATTCAAAATCGTATTTAAAACACTCAAATAATGAATAATTTCATCACTACCTTGGTTAATATAACTATGATTCCAATGATCACAGCCAAACATATTATAAAGATCCTGACAATTCTTTCTTATAACATTATTTTGATCATCAATTCTCATAGAATCTGAATATGAAAGAACTACCTTTTCATCATCAAATCCTT
>CAVHRL010000137.1:0-2643 GCA_963638375.1 Lachnospiraceae bacterium | reverse complement strand
TTAACGATTTTGTTCGGAATCACGATTACTTTCTTTACTTCACCTTCAGAAGTATATTTCTTAACAGATTCTAATTCCATTGCTTGTTTTTCAACAACTTCTTTATCAGCATCCTTATCTGCTTCAAACTTACCTCTTACTTTACCATTGACTTGTACCGCAATCGTTACTTTGTTTACGACAAGTTTACTTGGATCATAAGTTGGCCAAGCATCATAAGACATATCTTCTTCCCCAGTTAACATCTCATTCAATTCTTCACAAATATGTGGAGCAATTGGATATAACAATCTTAAGAAACCAATCATCATATCTTTATTGATCTTACCAACTTTATAAACATCATTGATAAAGATCATCATTTGAGAAATACCAGTATTGAAGTTCAAAGAATCATTGTCTTCTGTGACTTTCTTAATTGTAGCGTTATAAGAGAAATCTAATTCAGGTGTTGGTTCGCTAACAACCATTTCACTTGTAGCTAAACGATAAACTCTTTCCAACCACTTTCTAGCACCATCCATGCCCTTTGTAGACCATGGCTTAGAACTTTCTAGAGGTCCCATGAACATTTCATATAAACGCAAAGCATCTGCACCATGAGATTCAACAAGTTCATCAGGATTTACAACATTGCCTAATGATTTAGACATCTTAACACCATTTTCACCTAAGATCATTCCTTGATGGAATAACTTATGGAATGGTTCGTCATTAAATACAACACCACAATCTCTTAGAACTTTATACCAGAATCTAGAATAAAGTAAATGCAATACAGCATGTTCTGCACCACCAATATAAAGATCTACTGGCATCCAATGTTTGATTAATTCAGGATCAGCAAGTTGTTTGTCATTATGTGGATCCAAATAACGTAAATAATACCAACAAGAGCCAGCCCATTGAGGCATTGTGTTTGTTTCTCTTGTACCCTTTACACCATCAATTTCAACTTGTAACCAATCTGTAGCGTGCGCTAATGGTGATTCACCATCTTCACTTGGTTGGTAATTTGTAACTTCAGGTAATTCTAGTGGTAAATCATCCATAGAAACAGTTCTCATTGTACCATCTTCCATGTGAACGATTGGAATTGGTTCACCCCAATAACGTTGTCTTGAGAATAACCAGTCTCTGAGTTTATATTGAACTTTTGCGTTACCACAATGATGTTCTTCTAACCAAGCAATCATCTTTTCAATTGCTTCTTGTTTTCCTAAGCCATTTAACCATTCAGAATTGATATGTACACCATCTTGTGTCCAAGCTTCTTCTTCGATATTTCCACCTTCCAATACAGGAATAATATCTAATCCAAACTTCTTTGCGAATTCATAGTCACGAGTATCATGAGCAGGAACTGCCATGATAGCTCCTGTACCATAACTAGCTAATACATAGTCAGAAATCCAAATAGGAATCTTCTTTCCACTAACAGGATTGACTGCATATGCGCCAGTAAATACACCTGTCTTATCTTTATTCAAATCTGTACGTTCAAGATCACTCTTTGTAGCACAAGCCTTTTGATATTCTTCTACAGCATTCTTTTGTTCAGAAGTTGTAATTTCATTGACATAAGGATGTTCAGGTGACATAACACAATAAGTAGCTCCAAATAAAGTATCACATCTCGTTGTATAAACTGTAAATTCTTTATCTGTGTTATCAATCTTGAAAACAACTTCAGCACCAGTAGACTTACCAATCCAGTTTCTCTGCATTTCTTTTGTGGATTCTGGCCAATCAACTTCATCTAATTCTTCTAATAGACTTTCAGCATACGCAGTAATCTTCAATACCCATTGACGCATGTTACGACGGATGACTGGATTACCATGTTCACTCTTACCATCTGTAACTTCTTCATTAGCTAATACTGCTTTTTCTGCAGGACACCAGTTCACTGGCATTTCAGCTACATAAGCTAATCCCTTATTATAAAGTTGAATGAAGATCCATTGTGTCCACTTATAATAATCAGCATCACAAGTTCTGATTTCTCTATCCCAATCATATGAGAATCCTAATGCTTTGAGTTGTTCTCTAAAATGATCAATGTTCTTATATGTAAATTCAGATGGATGATGACCAGTCTTTAAGGCAAACTGTTCTGCAGGCAATCCAAATGCATCAAATCCCATTGGATGCATAACATTAAAGCCTTGCATTCTCTTCATTCTGGCCATGATATCTGTAGCAGTATAGCTTTCAGGATGACCTACATGAAGACCCTGTCCACTTGGGTATGGGAACATATCCATTACATAATACTTAGGTTTCGAAAAATCATACGCATCTGTTTTGTATGTTTTGTTTTCTTCCCATTTTTTCTGCCATTTTGCTTCTACACTTTTATGATCGTACATACTTCTTTCCTCCAACAAATATAAAAGACGTCCAAATCTAAGGACGTCTTGATTAACGCGGTACCACCTTAGTTCATATGAATCTTCATATGCACTTCATTTCATCTTTATCGCAGACTTACGGTCACTCATAAGGCGAGTTCACTTACTAGCATGCTACGAATTTCACCAATACTTCGTCTCTCTTTGCCACACACATAAGCTACTATTCTTACTTCATCACGACGTATACAAGTTTATCACCGAAATTCATTGATTACAATAAGGAAAT
>CAVHRL010000136.1:0-2780 GCA_963638375.1 Lachnospiraceae bacterium | reverse complement strand
TGGCAACCTTAATTGCTTTTTCATTAGAAATGCTCCTTTCTATAAATCACTGCCTTCATTTTAACATATATAAAAACTGTGCTCATCACAGAACACAGTCAATCTTATATTTTTTATTAGTGATTACAAGCAAAACCACCATGTCCATAACAAGCATTTCTTCTTCCTTTTGCACTTGGATCACCAGAAGCAGGTGTTCCATCTACACATACATTACATGCTTGTGTATTAGATGATGAACTTGAAGAACTGCTAGAAGAAGTATTGTTAGAAATTGGAGGTAAGCTATCTGCACGACCATAACCAATTGCGTACCAACCTATTCCTTCATCTCTCCATCCTAAACTTACTAAGTAGTTATGTTCCTCTACACTTGTTGTATAGTTGTGATTATTTGCGAATGCATTTGGATTATATTCACGTTTGAGCGGAATACTAGAAGCATCGTTAGGATTAGCAGAATACCATCCAATTCCTTCATCCGTCCAACCTAAACGAATTAAATTATTCTTTTCATCTACACTTAATGTGTAATGATGTTCTCCACCATATTGGTTATATAATCTGTAGACTGGATATTCAGAGTAGACTGGTGCTACCCAACCAATTCCTTCATAGTTCCATCCAACACGTCTTAGATTATCTCTTTCACTTGCGTTAGATGTGTAGAAATGTTCACCACTATTTGGATTGTAGAGACGATACATATCTACGCCTCCATCCACTGCATGAACTGGTAACATGAATATCGATATTGCACATGTTAGCACTAAAAACAAACTTACAATTTTCTTTTTCATCATCATTCCCCTCTAGACCATTCTTTATAGATATTGATGAAAAAACTCTTTTTCTTGTTCTGTAAACCCTTCAGAACCTAATGGTGTTTCTCTAATATCACATAATGAATAATCTAATAATTTCTTTGTTAAGTTTATGTTATAGTTTGGATCACCTTTTTTCAAGAAATCTTTATATCTTTCTAAAAATAATGCAATTTCATGATAGAAACGTTCTTGTTTTTCTGGTGTTGTTTCTGAACCTCTAGATTTAGATTCATAGTGATGGAAACATGCATATGGATTATATACAACTAGTTTATTCTTTTCTCTGACTCTTAAACAGAAATCTATATCATTGAATGCTACTGCGAATGTTTCATCCAATCCATTTACTTCTTCATAGATACTCTTCTTCACTAACATCACTGCTGCAGTCACTGCACTATAATCTTGTGCGATCATTGCTCGATTGAAGTAAGAAACGCCTTGGGAAGGCATACCATTGAATACATGCCCTGCAATCCCCGTTACTCCTACTGCTACTCCAGCATGTTGAATCGTATTATCTGCATATAGTAATCTACATCCTACAATTCCTACATCTTCTCTTTGACAATATCCCATCATCTCTTTTATGGAATCTGCTTCTATTAGTTCTACATCATTATTCATCAACAAGTAATATTCTCCACTTGCGTATTTTGTTCCATAGTTATTGATCTTTGAATAATTGAATGTTCCTTCATACTTTACTACTTTTACATTTTCATATTCTTTTTGTATCTTTTCATAATACGCAAATGTTTCTGACTCTTCTGAATTATTCTCTACTACTATGAATTCTAGATTTGGCCATGTTCCTTTTTCTATCATTGATCGTATTGCCTTATCTAGATCTTCTGTATGATCTTTATTTGGAATTATTACACTGATTAATGGATATTCATCAAAGTGCCATACTGTATGATAGATTCCTAGACTAATTCCATTCTCTACTTTATCAATCTTGATATTTGGCCATACTCTTTCATAATGGGCTTTCACTGCTTTTTGTCCTGATGTAAAACAATACATCTTATTCTCTAGATTCTGTGCTGTAGAATTGGCGTGTACTCTCCAATGATACAAGATCTTTGCGACATGCGCTGTCTTTCTTGCTTGTTCTGTCATTCTTAGGATAAAGTCATGATCTTGTGATCCATCATACTCACTTCTAAATCCTCCATATGCATCTGTTAACGTTTTTCTTACCGCAAACAAATGACAGATATAGTTATCACTACACAACATATCAATGTTATAGTCTGGTTTGAAGTGTGGATCTGCTAGTACATTTCCTTCTTTGATTTTATCTTCATCTGAATAGATACAATCTACTTCTTCATCAGATCTAATTACTTTCGCAAATTCATACAATGCATCTTCTCTTAACAAATCATCATGATCGAATAAAACAATGAAATCTCCTGTTGCCATCTTTAGTGCTTCATTTGTATTTCCTGAGATCCCTTCATTCTTTTCTAGTTTCTTATATAAGATTCTTGAATCTTGATATTTCATAACTTCTTTTTGAATCTCTTCTACATGTTCTGCATCACTTCCATCAGCTAGACATAATTCCCATTTCCCATATGTTTGATGAATCACTGATTCTATCATTTCATCCAGGAAATTAAGTGGTGTGTTATACAAAGGTACAAGTACACTAAATCTTGGATCTGTATCACTGATTGTTTCTTTCCTTTGTCTTTCTAATTCTTCTTTACTTGGCTTTGTTTTCTTATACCATTCTGCATATGTAATTGGTTTTTTGGTTCCTGTTTTTAAGCGATGAATGGATTCTGCGGTTGTATTTAAAAGTTTGGCAATGGAATATTTAACATTCATCATTGTTTTAGAAAATCCATCCAAAACAATTTCTTCTTGATTCTCTAATACTAATTTATGAATATTTCCTGTAAAAGATATCGTAAATCCAATCTTTTTTTCATCATATAC
>CAVHRL010000135.1:0-2787 GCA_963638375.1 Lachnospiraceae bacterium | reverse complement strand
GTGGTGTATTATTTATTTCAGCATAAGAAAGCCACAGTTCTCGTACATGTTCTAATTTACGATAGTTTTCATGTTCGTCATCCAATTTATATATAATACCTGGTACTCCTGGATTTCTATCTTGTAGATAACGAACCTTTTTCAGTTTGATCCAACCCCTAATCAAAGAATAATTATCTAGAAAAACTTCTTTCCAATACTTATGGATAATGACTTTCTTATTCGCGCCAACACCATCTTCAATAATGTACGGCAGACAAATCGTTTCATTTATTTTCGAAAAATAAGCTATACATCTTCTTCTTTGATTCCAAATAGGATCATTCCCACCTATTTCATTTAGAAATGAAGACAATAAACGATATGGTACATTTTTACTAATTCCATCTACATCATTTTTGATTCTATTCCTATTCTTGTCCAATAAAGAATAGAATTGTTCTTTAGTCATTGGTAATTGAATACATGGATCTTCCTCAATCACATGTATAGCATCTTCTATATAATTATCTGTTTTCCCTTGTAACTGCGGTCCTAAATGTAAATGATATTGTGTAACTGAATACCAAGCATCCCAAAACATTTGATAAATAATTTCTTCAAATGTCATTTCATCCTTCTGTAAAACCAATTGCATAATAGCATCCAACCAATAAAACTTATAACATTGCGTCGGAGATTCTAACATTTTCGAAAAATAATCCATATTTAAATCATTTTTATAAACTAAATCAATTTTTAAATCATTCATTTCAATTCACTCTAAAATAATCATATTCATTTTCTATCAGAAAACAACACCTTTATCTTTTTCATTCATTAGTGATATACTTAAGTTAGTTATAACTAATTGGAGGGTGTTATGAAATTTTATACACATGGTGATAAGTCAAAACCTGTCATCTTATTATTACCTGGAACTTGTTGTCATTACACTTTGTTTGATCATGTCATACCATATCTAACAGATTCATTTTATGTTGTTGTAGCTTCTTATGATGGATTTGATGAAAATGAGAATAGTGAATATTTATCTATGGATGATGAAACGAATAAAATAGAAAAATATATCAAAGATGCATTCAATGGTCATATCGCATGTGCATATGGTTGTTCTTTAGGTGGATCATTTGTGGCTTATCTTATCCAAAGAAATACTATTCAAATAGATCACGGAATCATTGGAAGCTCTGATATGGATGAAGCTAGTCCAATTCCTGCATTTGTGAAAGGACATATTATGACACCATTCCTTTACTCAATGATCCATTCTGGTAAGATTCCTAATTTCATGACAAAAAAATTAGAGAAATTAAAAGACAACGATTTAGAACGTTATGAACAAATGCAAGCATTCTTAAAAACATTCATGGTTCCTGCATTACAAAACACTGTCTCAAAGAAAAGTATTTATAATCAATACTATTCTGATTTAGTCACAAAGTTAAATCATCAAATTCATCAACCAAATTCAACGATTCATGTATTTTATGCACTAAAGATGGGAGAAAAATATAGACAACGTTATCTCACGTTCTTCAAAGACCCTGACATTCGTGAACAAAACATGAATCATGAGACATTCTTCTTCTGTTATCCAGAACCATGGTCAAAAGAAGTGAAAAGTTGTGCATTCAATAAAGAGGATTAATCCTCTTTATTTTTTTGATTTAAAAATTTGTGCATTCATACCTATTTTCTATAGCTATTTCATCTTTTACAAATGCATGAACAGTCATCTATACAATAAATTTATACAGAAACAATGAAACTATATGTTAAAATAGCAGAAGAAATTAAAGGAACACTTATGAAAAGATTATTTACATTATTATGTATATTTTTAATATTGCCTATCACTGCGTGTACAAGTGAAGAAATAGAAAGTGAAACAAATACATCACTTTCTTATTCCTTATCGCAAGATGAACTGGATGAAAAATTAGAAACAGCTGACATTGGAGTATTAACTGGTGGGGTTGATGAATCACTTGTTCCTGAAGATTATCCAAATGCCACTGTTCATCCATATTCTAGTAATAGTGATATTTTAGCTGCTGTATCAGCGAATAAAGTTGATTATGGTCTATGTTCAGAATCACAAGCTATCCTTTCATCTAAAGCAAATGATTATGCATTTGAATATTGTGATACAGCACTTTATGTCATGGGTAATGCATTTGCGTTAAGTAAAGAAAATACGGAATTGAAAGATAAAATCAATGATTGTATTTCAGAATTAAAAGAAGATGGAACACTACAAGAACTACAAACAAAATGGGTCATTGATGGTGCATATTCAATGGAAGATGTTCCTGTCATAGAAGATGAAGACGCACCAGTATTAGAAGCTGCAGTCAGTTGTACAACTGAACCATTTGCCTTCATTTATAATGGTGAACCTGCAGGACATGATGTAGAACTCATCGAAAGAATTGCGTATATGCTTGGTATGAGAATAGAAATCCAACAAATGGATTTCTCGGCAACGATTACTTCTGTTGTAAGTGGCAAATCTGATGTTGCCTTAAGTATCACGCCTACTGAAGAAAGAGCACAACAAGTAGACTTCACAGAAATATACCATAATGAAAAAATCGTTATTGTTTCTAAGAAAGATAATATCCAAAAGAATTCAATCATCGATACAATCAAAGATTATTTCACAGGAACTTTTATTACAGAAGATAGATGGAAATTATTTGTAGAAGGAATAGAGATTACAGTGATTGTTTCTGTATTCTCATATCTATTAGGAACAGTGATTGGTGCTTTACTCTGTTTGAT
>CAVHRL010000134.1:0-2883 GCA_963638375.1 Lachnospiraceae bacterium | reverse complement strand
TGTAAATAGTAATCTTAACTTGAAGAAAAAACGGAAACGATAGTTTCGAAAAAACGGAATTATAACGTTTAAAGTTTTACTTCAAGTTTTTCTTTTGCCTACAATAAAAAAGTCATTAAAGGAGGTAAAAGAAATGACAATTAATTCAGAAAACGATAAGAAAAGGAAGGAGGTGTATGTTAAAAGTATGAAAGTGAATATTTCTCAACTCGCAAGAACGCAAGGAGTCAGTTGGCCCACAGCCAGAAAAATTGTATTGGGAATAACGGCGCGCAAACCTAGAGAATTCAAAGGGGTATCTAAATTGGAACCATATAAAGATATCATTGATTACAAAGTTGAAACGTATCAATGCAGCGCTACTTCGATTTTTAATTTGATAGTAGAAAAAGGATATACAGGTTCCTTATCGCTTGTGACAAAGTATGTAAAAGAGAAAAAAGAAGACTATTCCAAAAAAGCCACGATCCGTGTAGAAACGACTCCAGGATTACAAGGACAAGTCGATTGGAAAGAATCGTTTACTCTTGTTTCTAAAAGTGGTGAAAAATATACAATCAATATTTTTCTGTTTGTATTGTCCTATTCAAAGTTCAAGTATATCGAACTTACAATCAATCGAACACAACCAACACTGTTTAGATGCTTGGTGAATTGTTTTGAATATATTGGTGGAGTGCCAGAAGAGATTTGGTTTGATAACATGAAGACCGTTGTAGATGAACATGATATCAATACAAATAAAGTGACATTTAATCCTAAATTTTTAGAATTTTCTAAGAATATGATGTTCACTCCAATTGCTTGTAAACCTTATAGACCCTGTACTAAAGGAATCGTAGAAAACGTTGCCAAGATTATGGATCGTTTAAAAGTATACAATGAAGAATTTGATAGTTTAGATGAATTAATAAAGATCGTTAATGATCTAAATTTCAGATTGAATAATTGTGAAAAGTCACAAGCTACCGGGCAATATCCTGCAGTATTGTTTGAAGAAAAAGAAAAGGAGTATTTAACGAAAGTTAACTTGAATCAATTTGATTACTCGACGTCCCGCCAAGTTCGTAAAGTATCAAGTGAATCAATGATTAACGTAAATAACAATAAATACTCCGTGCCAGTTGAATATCTCGGGAAATTTGTAGAAATACAAATCGAAGATGATCAACTTCTTATTTATTATAACGGTGAATTGGTTCGTAAGCACACACTAGAAAAGGAAGCATATAACTTCATTTACAATAAGTCAGATGTAAAAGAAATCATTCGTTCTAATTATCCAAAATATTCAGAAAAACAAATCGAAGCTATGGCTACACAAAGATTAGAAAAGTTAGACATACTTTTGAACAGAAAGGAACGTTCTCATGAATAAGAATATGTGGTGTGTGGGAAATGGCGAATGGCTAATTGGAAATGATGCCGTGCAATATGTGAGTGATAAAGTAGATGAATCTAAAAGGTTGATGGAGCAGATATCAATGATGGTAGAAGAAATAAACCAATTGCATAAAAATCAAATATTGATAGATGATGGTCCAATTACAAACGTTTATGAAGAATTATATGATCTAGATGAAAGAATATCGTTGATTGAAATTAATTGTGAAATGATCTTAGAAAAGATAAAGGAGCACAAAGAAAATGATTGAAGAATACAACGAATTAAATGCGAATCTAGAAACATTAGGCTTATTGAAAATAAAAGGAGAACTAAGCAAGAATCTAGATAAAAATATATTTGATAATTCACAGTTGATTCCATTTTTAAATTATATGTTCAAAGAAGAAATCGAATTTAGAGATAAGCGTGCGAAAGAAATCAATGTGAATATATCTAATTTTCCATACAAAAAGCGAATTGAAGAATTTGATTTTGATTTCCAACCTGGATTAAGTAAATCAAAGATCATGGATCTCATTACTTTGAGATTCATAGAAAATAAAGAAAATATAATCTTCCAAGGATTACCAGGAACTGGAAAAACAATGTTATCTACCTGTATTGGAATAGAAGCAGCTAGTAATAGAGTATCAACATATTTTGTATCATGTTCAAAATTACTATCCGAACTAAATAAAGCTTATTATGAAAATAGATTGGATAAACGATTGAAACAATATTGTAAGTATAAACTACTTATCATTGATGAATTAGGATTTTTACCAATCAGTAAAGAAGACGCAAATCTATTATTTCAATTAGTAGCTATGCGATATGAAAATAAATCAACGATAATCACAACGAACATTGAGTTTTCAAAATGGGGAGATACATTACACGACCCTCTCATCGCGACAGCTATTTTGGATCGTTTATTACATCATTGTACGGTCATAAACATAGATGGACCATCTTATAGAACAAAGGATATCAACCATGACTAAAACATCAAAGTTGTATGAAATAGATTCTACAGATGAATTGAGACAAAAATTAAAACAATGTTCATTTGAAAACAATGATGATTCTATGCAATGTATAAAAATGTACATCTATGATCTAACAACATACACAGATATTTATGTTGTTGAATACGATGATGAAATAGAGGTGCTAGTTGGAATTATTAATCCATTGAGGATGAGAAATTCAATCAAAGTAAAAGCATATCCACTAAATAAACTTGGACCAAATCATAAAGTATTCTACAAATATTATGATGATTCATTAAGTTTGGAAGATGCATTCTTAAACTTAAGAAGTAATGAAAATTATTTGATAGAAAATAAGAGACTGTAATCAAAAAAGCTTGGAACTGTAATTAAACAATTTACAGATACCAGGCTTTTTTGAGCTTCAAAACTCTAAAAATTATAATTCCGTTTTTTCTTAACTTCTAATTCCGTTTTTTCTAAAAAATATAGTTGACATTTACA
>CAVHRL010000133.1:0-2913 GCA_963638375.1 Lachnospiraceae bacterium | reverse complement strand
ATATATAGATTTTTATATATTTGAAAGGAAAACAATGAATTTAGATGATATTCAAGCTTTTTTAGTAGTTTATAATACAGGAAGTATTTCAAAAGCAGCGCTAGCTTTATATATGAATCAAAGTAATTTATCAACAAAAATACAACATTTAGAAAATGAGCTTGGCGTGGAATTATTTAATCGTGGTAGAGGCAGACATTCCATTGAATTGACAGCACAAGGACAAAAGTTTTTACAAATTGCTGAACAGATTAATAATTCCATGAAGGAAATCGATTATATCAAAAGTGCACCAAAGAAAGAATTTGTATCCATCGCCGCAAATGAAGCAACCAATTTATTTTCACTCGTTCCTTTCTATAAAGAATTTATGACAAATCATCCAAATATCACATTAAATATTCATACATATCATTCCACTGAAATCTATAACAAATTAGAACAAAATAGTTTTGATATTGGTATTGTAAGTATTCCACGTGCTTTCTCAAATATCAAAACAATTCCTATCTATAACGAAGCAATGTATCTTGTTTCCCCACAAGATTCTCCTTACTACAATGGAATTCATGTAAGTGAACTACCTGTTGAAAAAGAACTTTGTATTCGCTGGAATCCTATTTTCAATGCATGGCATGATGGTTTTTTTGGTAGTCACAATTATTATGTACGTATTTCAAATGGTTCTGAATTATCTTCTTATATGGTTGAAAAAGATATGTGGTCTATTGTTTCTTTAAGCACTGCTTTAAAGATAGCTAAAACATATCCCATTTCTATTAATTCTATTTATGAAGAACCACCTAAAACAAGTTTTTATATGGTCGAAAAAGAAAGAAAGTATCGTTCAGAAGCTCTCGATACTTTCATTCATGATTTATTTCATTATATTCGTACTAGTCTTGATATCGAATCAACAATTGGTTAATTTATTTATGATTTTGGTTAATAAATAGATTCCTATTCCTTCTAGGATCATACATATCACAAAGATCCATGCATCATTCCAATGGAAAGATACGCAAAATATATTTTGGAAACATAATAAAGAAATCAATAATAAAATCATCATACAACTAATCACGAAAAAACGATTCTTTGTTAGTGGATGATACACTTTAAACAACGTAATGATATATACAATTCCAGTCAATAATACAAACAATCCAGAAAATCTTGTATCATCAAATCCAAAATTTTGTTTTAAAGCAACACAAACAAAGGCTGTTATAAAAACACAAATACTACTTGGTAAAGAATTTAAATAAGAATGTAATATAAACTCATCATGTATTCTTTCAAAACTAGGTTCCATTTGTAAGAAAAATGTTGGTATCCCCACCCCAATCGCACTGATCAAAGTAAGATGAATTGGAAGAAACGGATAAGATTGTCTACCAAGAATTACATATAACGCCAACAAAATAGAAAACGTTGTCTTAACAAAATACATGGAAGAAGCTCTAGATATATTATTAATTACTCTTCTGCCTTCATCCACAATTGAAGGTATTTCGGAAAAATCATTATTCAACAAAATAATATTTGCGTTATTTTTTGTCGCATCATTTGCTTCACCAATAGAGACAGAAACATCAGCTATTTTCATAGCTGGAACATCATTCACTCCATCTCCATTCATCAAAATATGATGACCTTCTTTTTGAAATGCTTGTATTAGCTTCTTTTTTCCTTCAGGAGTGACTCTTCCAAAAATGCGATATTTTTTCACCATTACTTCAATTGGTTCATCACACAAAGAATAATCCACATAATCTTCCGCATGATCAATCCCAATTTGTTTTGCCAAAGAAGAAACAGTACGAGCATCATCGCCTGATAAGATACCTATCTTTACATCTTGTTTCTTGAAATAAGAAATAATTTCTTTTGCGTTAGAACGTAATTCATCTTGTATTACAATGAGTGCAATTAATTTCAAATCATTTGGTAATGCATCTTTTTGTATAGATTGTTTACTATTACAAACAGCTAATACTCTTTTTCCTTTTTTTGTATAAGTATTGATTTGGTTCAATACACTTTCATCACATTCTGAAAACAAGAAACTATACGCTCCTACATAAATCGTTCCATAATCATTTAATGTTTTAGCGGCATATTTTCTACTAGAAGAAAATGATAAAGTTTCTTGAATTGAATATTGATTTCCTTTTGAAAAATAATGAATCATTGCCCGACTTGTTGCGTTAGGATCTATTTCATCATTTAGATATGATTGCATTAAAGGAATAAATACATTTTCATTCATGCCATCAAAATAAACAACTTGATTCACTTTCATATTTCCCGTTGTTAATGTGCCTGTTTTATCAAAACAAACCATATCTACTCTAGCGAGTGATTCAATGGAAAATAGATCTTGTACAAGCACAGATTTTTTAGATAAACGTATGGAAGAAACAGCTAACGCAATTGAAGTCAATACAATCAATCCTTCTGGAATCATCCCAACGATTGCAGCAATTGTTTTTAATAACGCACTATCCCAGTTAAGATGAATAAAATAATATTGTGTTAAAAAAAGTAAAATACCAACTGGAATAATAATAAATGAGATGCTACGAATGATTTTATCTAGATCATTTCGTAAACTTGAAGATACATAAGATTCTTTAGAAGCATCTGACACGATTTGGCGAATCGCACATGCTTCCCCAACCTTTGTGACTTTCATTTCAATATTTCCAGAAACAATCATACCACCTGCATAAACAACATCATTACTTTTCTTTTCAATAGGTTTGGATTCACCAGTCAATGTACTCTCATCAATTTCTACTTGTCCACGCAAAACAATCCCATCTACCGGCACTTGCATTCCTACATGCAAAGAAATCAAATCATCTATCACAATATCTTCTGGTAATATTTCAATCCATTGTCCATCTC
>CAVHRL010000132.1:0-2981 GCA_963638375.1 Lachnospiraceae bacterium | reverse complement strand
GATTTACTTCATCTACTAAAAGTTCATGATTCAGTGTTATAAAATAATCTATTGCCGGATTCAAAGTGATTGTATAAATCATATGTATTCCTTCTTTCTCTCAAAATGATTTTACCATATAAAAAACCTGAACTTTCATTCAGGTCCTATAATTAAAGTGTTTTTCCAGTTAACATTTCATATGCTTCTAGATATTTCGCAATTGTTTTATCAATAACATCTTGTGGTAATTTATATCCACTATTTGGATTTGCAGTTAACCAATCTCTAACAAATTGCTTATCAAATGATGGTTGGGAATGTCCTTCTTCATAACCTTCTAAAGGCCAAAATCTTGAAGAATCTGGTGTAAGCATTTCATCACCTAAAACGATTTCACCATCTTCATTAACACCAAACTCAAACTTTGTATCAGCGATAATGATACCTTTGCTTAAAGCGTAATCTGCACATTTGTTATAAAGATTGATTGTATAATCTCTAATCTTTTCAGCATATTCTTTTCCATGTGTTGGAAAAGCTTTTTCTAAAACTTCTATGCATTGATCAAATGAGATATTTTCATCATGATCTCCGATTTCTGCTTTTGTACTAGGAGTGAAAATAGCTTCAGGTAATTTTTGGCTTTCTTTGAGTCCTGCAGGAAGTTCAATACCACAAACCTTTCCTGTTTTTTGGTAACTAGCCCAACCAGACCCTGTAATGTATCCACGAACAATACACTCAACTGGAATCATATTCAATTTCTTACAAAGCATTGAATTTCCTTCAAATTCAGGTTTTCTAAAGTATTCTGGCATATCATTTGTATCTGTAGAAATCATATGATTTGGCATAATATCTTTTGTATAATCAAACCAGAATTTAGACATTTGAGTTAAAACAGTACCTTTTTTTGTAATCTGATTCTTTAAGATAACATCATAAGCTGAAATTCGATCTGTTGCGACCATGATGAGAGCATCATCTACATCATAGATTTCACGTACTTTACCTTCTTTAATTGGTGTATATTCTTTCATTCGTCTACATCCTCCATTTATTAGACATTCACAAGTATACGCTTATCCGCAAAATATTGAAATGTTTTTTTAATATACGGAGGAATCAGAACCACCTGGTAGTGTATTTTGAGAAGAACGTTCACCTAATTCAACAGAAATTGTTTTTTCTTCTCCATCTCTTTCAACAGTAACTTCTACAGTATCTCCTACTTCCTTTGTACCAATATAAGTAACGATATCGTTATATGTGCTGTATTCCGTTCCATCGATTTTTGTAATCTTATCGCCAATCTTCAATCCAGCACTTTCAGCGTTAGAATTAGAAGAGAATCCGGCAATATATACTCCATCGTCTTGTTCTGTTACTTTAACACCAAGAGCTGCTTTATTTGTGTTTTGTTTTTGTGTAGAATTTCCACTTGAACTGTTGTCATTAGAATTATTATTTCCATTTGATTCACTAAAATCAGGGAAAGATGGGAATGATTCATTATTCTGATTTTCATAAGTTGTGGATGTTTGTTGACGGTCTATATAGTTCGCAAATAAACCTCCACCAAATCCACATAAACCAGCAACTAAAAACACAAGAACATATTTAATAATAGATTTCCAAGGAAGTTTCTTTCTTGGTTTTTCTACATAAATAATCTTTGGTTGTTGATCCATTGGTGGAACTGTATTTGTTGTACTAGATGTAGTTGTTTTTGTTTCTGTAGTTACAGTTTCATTTTCTTTCTTTTCTTCTACTTTTTCATTTATTGCTTCTGTTTCATTTTGATTTACAGTTGTTTCTTCATTCATATTGATTACCTTCTTTCTTTTACAGATATAGAGTATACAGTAAATGTGAAAAGTATTTGAACTTTATAAGAAAAAAATAAGAATTCTATGATACAGTAGATGCATGACAAAATACGATGCAATATTATTTGATCTAGATGGGACGTTAACTGACTCTGGTCTAGGAATCACAAAAAGTGCTGCTTATGCGTTGGAAACTATGCAGATTGATTATACAGAAAAAAATTTATCTGTTTTCATTGGCCCACCTTTAAGGGAAACATTTCTTAAATTTGGTATTCAAGAAAAAGATGTTGATCAAGCAATTTCTATCTATCGTTCTCGATATACAACGATTGGCAAATTTGAAAACACGCCATATAAAGGCATTGAAGAACTATTAATCAAATTAAATGCATTAGGATATCCATTATATGTCGCAACAAGTAAACCAGAAGGTGTCGCAAAAGAAATCCTAGCACATTTTCACTTAGATCACTATTTCAAAGAAATCTCTGGAGCTTCTTTAGATGCATCTAGAGAAAGTAAAAGTGCTGTCATTTCTTACTTATTAGAAAAATACCCTTCTAAAAATCCAATCATGATTGGTGATACTGTTTATGATGTCATAGGTTCTAAAAAGCATCATATTCCATGTATTGGCGTATCTTGGGGATATGGAAATGTACAAGATATGATAGATGCAGGTGCTATTTCTATCGTTGATACAATAGATGATTTACTTCATGTTTTTGAGATATAAGGCCATGTAGTTGTATGTATTTTCTTTTGAAATCAATACAACTTCTTGGCCTTTTTTATAATTCAAAGTAATTCCACCAAAACTATCATCATTAAAAATTGGTTCAAACAAAGATTTTAAAGGTAATACAAATGCTTGTCTTCCACCACATTCATCAAAACGATTTTTAGATGTATATACATGAAAATAAAAACGATTATCTGTATCCACTTGAATATAACTAGGATCTACAGATCCATCATCATTTTTCGTACCATCAATAATGATATTTTCATCTGTTAGAATCAATCTTACGATTTCTTCCATCAATTTCTTTTCATTCTTTTCGTTTGCTTCTTTTAAATATTGATCTGCATAAAATTCTAATATCATGAAAATTCCTCAAAAACATTCTATCAAAATTCCCTTTATTTTGCTATAATAGTTCACAG
>CAVHRL010000131.1:0-3205 GCA_963638375.1 Lachnospiraceae bacterium | reverse complement strand
CAATAATTACTAGAATCAAAAATATACTTAATATTAGTATTTTACTAAGCTTCTTTTCTTTGATTGGAATCTGATTCAACAATAGAAAAAAATACGGTAATACAGCTATTGGTGCATACGCATGCCCTTTTGCCTGAAATAACAATATAGATAAAATGAGACAAATAGCTAATATCCATTTGGATTTCTTTTCCTCTTTTTTATATGCCAAATTCAAACTAAACGCAACCATCAAGAAAGCTGAAGCATTCACCACAGCATCATATGAATATGACATTCCTTGTTGTGCAGACATTGGAAATAATAATATGATTGTAAATAATTCTTTTGCGAATGGTAATAATTTCAATGAGACAAAAGAAATGATTAAGTAAAACAAGAAGTTAAACAAACGCCCTAATAAAAATGTTTGAAAAGTTCCCAAATGTAATAATCTTCCAACTGTTATTCCAAAAGCGCATGGAACAAATAAATATTCATTACCATACATAACACCCCAACCAGCTTGAACTAATTGTTCATTTTCAATTGGCTTATCAATTTGAACTAAATAATCTTCAATATCATCACTTGTATAACCTGATGACTTCAAATTAAATTGAGCATCATCATATCTCATCATGACTTGTTGTGAATCTTTACAAGAAGAATCATCAATTCCTAATATCATATTTGATGTATGATACGCAGTGAACAAATGTACAGATTCATCTGGCACGGAAGAAATAGGCATTACAAACATATAAACAAGTCCTACGATAGACACCATCATAATAGAAGCTTTTTCCATAGATTCTTTATGACATATAAAAATCAAAGAACTACATACACTAGCCACAAGCAATACTACATAAGCACCTACGCATAACAATAATTGATTTGTTGATTTTAATTTCCCAAAATAATTAAGCCAAACAAATATTGCGGTAACAAAAACAATGGATTCTGAAATCAATATTTCTTTTTTCTTACCTTTTAAATCATCAATCGAAATTGTATTAAAACAAGCAAATACTAAAATAGAAATCAATACTAAAATTCCGATATAGATTATTTTTATATATGTAGGAATTGACACAAAACAAATAACCATGATAAAAAGTATCAACGATAAGATTTCAAATACTACTGATTTTTTACTAACTGTGCAATCAAAATTCATTCTCATTCCTCAATGTAATTCAAACGGTTCATCTTCCAACTTGAAGTTAGAATTATAGTAAGGATCTCCATGTTCAAGAATATCCTTCCACTTTTCTTGCCATCTTTCTACTTCATCATCAAATCTCTTCACTTTATCTAAACTATTTTCATACCCTCTAGATTTCGATTCGAAATGATGCCATACAGAAAATCTATTTAATACAACCAATTGATTCTTTTCTCTTACTTGTAAACAATAATCTATATCATTACATGCCACAACAAATTGCTCATCAAACCCACCAACTTCTTCAAACAACGATTTTTTTGTCATCAAACAAGCTGCTGTCACTGCACTATAATCACAATTCAATTGTGCACGCATCATAAAACCAGGTTCTTTGATGCCTTCTATGCCATTTAACACATGTCTAGCATATCCCGCAAATCCAATGACTACACCATCATGTTGGATCGTATTATCTGCATATAATAACTTAGAGCCAACGACACCGACATCCTTTCTCATGCAAGTTCCTAGCATTTCACTAATAGAATCAGGATTTATAACTTCCGTATCATTATTCAAAAATAATAAATATTCTCCCTTTGCGTATTTCACACCATAGTTATTAATTGCGGAAAAGTTAAAAGCGCCATCCCATGTCACTACTTTCACATTATGGTGTTCTTTTTCTAAAGATGCATAGTAATCAAAAGTCTTTTGTTCTTTACTATTATTTTCAATAATAATAATTTCTATATTCTGATACGTATTTACTTCAAATAAAGAATCAATACATGTCTTTAATACATCTGCGTGTTCATAATTTGGAATAATAATGGATACAAGTGGATCATCACAAGTATCATATTTCACATGATATAAACCCCAATATGGTTTTTCTCTCATTTCAACTTTCGCTTTGATTCCTAATCGATCTAAATGATGTTGAATTGCCTTTTCACCCGCAACATAACAATACATCTTACTTTCAGGATCTAGTGCTGTAGAGCCTTCATGCATTCTCCAATGATATAAAACTTTAGAAATATGATAAATATCATTTGTCTTTTCAACGCACTTTAAAATCACATCGTAGTCTTGTGCTCCATCGTATTCAGAATCAAAACCACCAATGCTTCTAATAATATCTGTCTTTACTACAAAGAAATGTGTAATGTAGTTATGTGATAATAATAAATCTTCGTTATAATCAGACTTCAAGTTTGGATCTTCATATTGTAATGTTTGTCCATTTAATTTATCTTCATCTGTATAAATAATGTCATGATGTGTATCTTGTAAACATTTCACAACTTCAAATAATGCATCTTTTTCTAATACATCATCATGATCAAATAAACCAGTATATTCTCCTGTAACAAGTTCTAAAGCTTTATTTGTATTCCCAGAAATACCATAATTTTCATCTAAATAAACAACTTTAATTCTAGAATCTTTCTTTGAGTATTCTTCTAACACTTTTCTAGTTTCATGATCTGCATCACTACCATCTGCCAAGCACAATTCCCAATTGGAATAACTTTGTTCTCTAACAGATTCAATCATTTCTATCAATAATTGTTTTGGTGTGTTAAAAGTTGGTGTAATAATACTGATTTTAGGAGCATAAGAAAAAGCAACTTTTCTTTGAGACTCTAATTCTTCTTCTGTAATTCTATTTCTTCGAAACCATGCATCATAATCAAATTCTTCCTGCATTCCAAACATCACTTTATAGATTGTTTCTTTCAATCCATTTTCATGAAGATACTCAAAAAAGCGTTTGATCATCTTCGGGCTGATTCTTTTAAAAGCAGTGGCTAGAGATAGTTTCTTATTTGCATTTCTTTCCACAAAAAATGCAGATAAAGAAACTTCTTTTCTGTTATTTCCATTTTCAAAAATAAGCTTATATTCTTTTCCTTCTTCACGGATAAAAGAAAGAATAAAACCACACATTTTATCTTTCGTTACAACATCACAATCATTCAGTTTCTGATATTTCATTTTACGAATAGAACTATCGCAAATCTGATTGCTTGTAACATCTAAAAT
>CAVHRL010000130.1:0-3409 GCA_963638375.1 Lachnospiraceae bacterium | reverse complement strand
TTGGTTTAGAACGTGGTAAATTAGAAGGTAAAACTGAACGAGAGACTGAAATTGCGAAACAAATGCTTAGTAAGAATTATCCAATTGATGAAATTCAAACTCTTACTGGATTGTCAAAAGAAGATATAACAAATTTGATGAAATAATTCTTGCCAGAAATTGTAGATTGGTGTAATATTTCTAGGTCGTAGAGGACATTAAAAAAAACGACGTTTGAGTCGTTAGGTTTAGTGCCCTCTTTTTGTTTAAAATAGTTATGGAGGAAGGATATATGAAGCATATTTTTGTTACGGGTGGTGTTGTTTCTGGGCTAGGAAAAGGCATTACAGCAGCATCTTTAGGACGTCTTTTGAAACAGAGAGGATTTCGTGTTATTTCACAGAAATTAGATCCATATATGAATGTGGATCCTGGTACAATGTCACCTTATCAACATGGTGAAGTTTTTGTTACAGAAGATGGTGCAGAAACGGATCTTGACTTAGGACATTATGAAAGATTCATTGATGAAAATTTAAATAAGTTTTCTAATTTAACTTCTGGTAAAGCATATTGGAATGTTTTACAAAAAGAAAGAAGAGGAGAATATTTAGGAGAAACTGTTCAAATCATTCCTCATATTACAAATGAAATTAAACGTTTTATTTATAATGTTGGTGAACATGCGAATGCTGATATCGTTATTACAGAAATTGGTGGAACAGTTGGGGATATTGAATCGCAACCATTCTTAGAAGCAATTCGTCAAATCTCCATTGAAAAACCTAATGATTGTTGTTTTATTCATGTGACTCTTGTTCCATATATTTCTGGTTCTAATGAATATAAGTCAAAACCAACACAACATTCTGTAAAAGAATTACAGAATTTAGGTGTAAGACCTAATATTATTATTCCTAGATGTGATGGGAAATTACCACAATCTGTAAAAGAGAAAATTTCATTATTCTGTAATGTTAAAGCAGATTGTGTTATTGAAAATACAACAGTTGCAGATTTGTATGAAGCTCCTATTATGTTGGAAGAACAGAATTTTTCTGAAATTGTTTGTAGAGAATTGCATTTAGATGCCGGAGCAATTGATCTTTCAGAATGGAATACGATGCTTGATAGAATTCATTCTTCTAATGATGAAGTGAATATTGCGTTAGTTGGTAAATATGTTGCGTTGCATGATGCATATTTATCTGTTGTTGAATCATTAAAACATGGTGGGTATGAAACAGGTGCGAATGTTCATATTAAATGGGTAGAATCAGAAGATATTACAGAAGAAAGTGCTTCCGCAATCTTTAGAGATGTACAAGGTATCATTGTTCCTGGTGGATTTGGTGATCGTGGAATTGAAGGCATGATAACTGCTTGTAAATATGCGAGAGAAAATAATATTCCTTACTTTGGAATTTGTTTGGGTATGCAAATAGCTACAATTGAATTTGCGAGAAATGTGTTAGGTTATGCAGATGCAAATTCTAGTGAATTTGATAAAGATTCTAAACATAAAGTAATTGATTTCATTCATGGTCAATCTGATGATATTGATAAAGGTGGAACAATGAGACTAGGTGCATATGCATGCAGATTAGAAGAGGGAACGAAGGTCTCTAAGATGTATGGTGTACAAGATATTTCTGAAAGACATAGACATAGATATGAATTTAATAATGAATTCTTAGAAGATTATAAGAGTCATGGAATGACAATTGGTGGTATTAATCCAGAAGCAAATCTTGTTGAAGTTGTTGAAAATGATGCGTGTGATTTCTTTGTTGGAGTACAATTCCATCCTGAATTTAAGAGTAGACCTAATAAGGCACATCCAGTATTCAAAGGGTTCATCGCTGCGGCGTTAGAGAAGAAAGCGTAAGGAGAATATATGGCAGAAGAAATGATTTTAGTTCTAGACTTTGGTGGGCAATATAAACAACTCATCGCAAGAAGAGTTAGAGAAAACCATGTGTATTGTGAAATTCATCCATATACAATGCCAATTGAAAAAATTAGAGAAATGAATCCTAAGGGAATCATTTTAACTGGTGGGCCAGATAGCGTTTATTTAGAAGATTCATTGACTTATGATCCACAATTATTTGAATTAGGAATTCCTGTATTAGGGATTTGTTATGGTGCACAATTAATGGCATATTTACTAAATGGTGAAGTGAAAACTGCACCTACAAGTGAATATGGTCGTACAGAAGTTACTTTAAAAGACTCTTCTAAATTATTAAGTGATTGGAAGAAAGAATCAATTACATGGATGTCCCATACAGACTATATTGCGAATGTTCCTGAAGGTTTTCATATTACAGCACACACTCCAGTATGTCCGGTAGCTGGTATGGAAAATACGGAAAAGAATTTATACGCAGTACAATTTCATCCAGAAGTAGTTCATACAGAAGAAGGTACAAAATTATTCCATAACTTTGTATATGATATTTGTGGATGTGAAGGTACATGGAAAATGGATTCCTTTGCGGAAAATACAATTCAAAAGATTAGAGAAGAAGTTGGTGATGGAAAAGTATTGTGTGCATTAAGTGGTGGCGTTGATTCATCTGTATGTGCAGTATTACTTTCTAAAGCAATTGGAAAACAATTAACTTGTGTATTTGTTGATCATGGCTTATTAAGAAAAGATGAAGGCGATGAAGTAGAAAAGGTATTTGGACCAGAAGGCCCATATGAATTGAACTTCATCAGAGTAAATGCACAAGATTATTTCTATGAGAAATTAGCTGGAGTTACTGATCCAGAACAGAAAAGAAAAATCATTGGTGCTGAATTTATCAATGTATTTGAAAAAGAAGCAAAGAAGATTGGTGCAGTAGATTACTTGGCACAAGGAACAATTTATCCAGATGTTGTGGAATCTGGAATTGGAAAAGGTGCAGTTATCAAATCACACCATAACGTAGGTGGGCTACCAGATCACGTAGATTTCAAGGAAATCATTGAACCATTGAAGGCTTTGTTTAAAGATGAAGTTAGACAAGTTGGATTAGAACTTGGTATTCCTAAGGAACTTGTATTTAGACAACCATTCCCAGGACCAGGACTTGGAATTCGTATCGTTGGTGAAGTAACTGCGGAAAAAGTAAAGATCGTACAAGAGGCAGATGCAATCTATAGAGAAGAATTAGAAAAAGCAGGTATTGATATGGGCAAAGGTCAATTCTTTGCGGCATTATCAAATATGAGATCTGTAGGTGTTATGGGCGATCATAGAACGTATGATTACGCTGTTGTATTAAGAGGCGTTATTACTTCTGATTTTATGACAGCTACAGCGGCAGATATTCCTTTTGAAACATTACAAACATGTATGACTCGTATTATTAATGAAGTCAAAGGTGTTAATAGAGTAATGTATGATCTAACAAGTAAACCTCCTGGAACAATAGAG
>CAVHRL010000129.1:0-3425 GCA_963638375.1 Lachnospiraceae bacterium | reverse complement strand
GATGATTCTGACTATGATGATAGTGATTATAGTTCTGATGATGATTCATCAAACAATTATGATGAAAGTTATGATTATGAAGAAAGTGAAGAAGGAGAATAAACAATGTATACAATTCAAGATTTATATGATTTAGATCACACGCTCGCAAACGAATATTTATTACAATTTACTTATCCATGGGAAGCTTTAAAAGGAATCAAAGATTTGATTCTAGAAATTGGTTCAAAACTACCAAAAGATGAATATGATGAAGTGAGTGAACATGTATGGGTACATAAAACCGCAAATGTATTTCCTTCAGCTTATCTAGGTGCACCATGTATCATTGGTGCAAACACTGAAGTTAGACACTGTGCATTTATTAGAGGTTCTGCATTAGTTGGTGAAGATTGTGTTGTAGGAAATAGTTGTGAATTAAAGAATGTTATCCTATTTGATCATGTTCAAACACCACATTATAACTATGTAGGGGATTCGATTTTAGGATATTATTCTCATATGGGTGCAGGTTCTATTACTTCAAATGTAAAGAGTGATAAGAAACTTGTTGTGGTTCATGATAGAGTAAATCATGAAGAAATGGAAACTGGTTTAAAGAAGTTTGGTGCGATGTTAGGTGACCACGTAGAAGTTGGCTGTAATAGCGTATTGAATCCAGGTACTGTGATTGGTAGAGATAGTAGAGTATATCCAACAAGTTGTGTAAGAGGCGTTCTTCCTGAAAAAAGCATTTGGAAGAATGATGGAACAATTCAATTACAACATGATTAAGGGAATGTGATGCATTCTCTTTTCTATTAGCCGAGATAATAGTAAAATGATGCTGTTTAAGGGGAATGATTATGTTATTTACGAGTGAAGCTTTTTTGTTTCTATTTTTACCATTTACTGTTTTGATTTATTATTTGTTTCTTTTAAAGCACACATTTGCGAAGAATGTTTTTCTTTTAATCATGTCTTTAGCTTTTTATGCATATGGAGAACCAAAGAATATTATTCTAATGATTGTGATGATTATCTTACATTATACATTTGCGATGTTGATATCTATTGCGAAACAAAAAGATAATCAAGTCCTTGCGCGCCTAATGGTGGGGAGCATCGTCATTATAGATATTTGCGTTCTTGCCTATTTTAAATATGCCGATTTTTTAATCAATAATTTCAATGCGATATTTCATCAAAATATATCATTATTAAATGTTTCTTTACCGATTGGGATTTCTTTTTATACATTCCAATCTCTTTCATATGTCATTGATGTATATCGAGGGAAAGTAAAAGCACAAAAAAATCCATTATATGTTGGACTGTATGTTTCATTGTTTCCACAGTTGATTGCTGGACCAATTGTTCGCTATGAAACGATTGAACACGAAATAGAACACCGTAAAGAAACTATTAAAGGTTTTAGTATTGGAGTGAATCGTTTCATTGTAGGTCTTGGAAAGAAAGTCTTATTAGCCAATCAATTTGCGATCGTTGCGGATGCCGCATTTAATGCATCTAGTAGAACTGTATTTATGGCTTGGTTTGGTGCGATTGCATATACATTACAAATCTTTTTCGACTTTTCTGGATATTCTGATATGGCAATTGGACTTGGAAGAATGTTTGGTTTCCACTTCTTAGAGAATTTTAAATATCCTTATATTTCAAAAAGTATCACTGAATTTTGGAGAAGATGGCATATGTCTTTACAAACATGGTTTAAAGATTATGTGTATATTCCATTAGGTGGATCTCGTTGTAGTGGTCCTCGACATATCTTTAATATGTTTGTTGTATGGGGATTAACTGGTTTATGGCATGGAGCTAATTGGACATTTGTAGTATGGGGCTTAATGTATTTTGTTTTATTGACGATTGAAAAATATACACATCTAGAAGATAAACTTGGATGTTTTGCGGGAATTTATACAATGGCATTTGTAATGCTTGGATGGGTGTTATTTAGAAGTGATTCTATTAGTGCAGCTGGAAGTTATCTATTATCGATGATTGGGATTGGAAGTAAAGGAATCATTGATGCCGCTTCTATAGAGTATTTACAAAGATATTGGATCTATTTAATTCTTGGAATCCTATGCTGTTTTCCTATTATTCACAATTGTAATATCAAGCTTAGAAAAAATATGATTTATAGTTGGATCTACATTATTGCGATGAGTGCGATATTAATCGTTAGTATTATGTTTATTTTTTCAAATGCATATAATCCATTTATTTACTTTAATTTCTAGAGGTACAGAATATGAAAAGATATTTTAGAGAGATGATTGTAACATTGGTATTTAGTTTAACGATTCTTGGCGTTACAGGAACAACGATTGTTAAAAAGACGATAGGTTTGTTTGCTCCAAAAGAAGAAGTATCCGATGTGAATAAAGGTCATGAACTAGAAAAGGAAAAGAATAGTGAAGATAGTTCAAATAAAGTGACAGATTTAGTGAATGACTTTACAAGTGATCTGGCTGGAAAAGAAGAAGGCGCAAAAGCAGCCACAAAGATTTCTAAAGCGGCTAGTATGGGGATTTCTATTGAATCTACACAAGTTTTATTAGGAAAAGAAGATTGGTTGTTTTATAAAGCAACTGATGATGGTGATCCAATTAGTGATTATCAAGGAATGAATCATTACAGTGATGCACAAATGGCAAGCATCGCAAGTAAATTAGAACAATATAAACAACTCTTTAACAGTTATGGTAAAGAGTTCTATGTGATGTCGATTCCTAATAAATCAAATGTTTATCCTGAATATATGCCAGACAGCATTGAAAGAAGCGATACTACAACAAAAACAGATTTATTTATGGAATATCTACAAAATAATACAGATTTAGGAGTAATCAATTGTAAACAAGATCTGATAGATGCAAAGAATAAATATCAAGTGTATTACAGCACGGATACACACTTTAATGAAATTGGTGCATTTGTTGCCACACAAACTGTATTATCTACATTGACTGGTCAAAAAGATACTTTGGATAAAGTGAAATTTAATGTAATCAATGAAAACTATTCCGGAGATTTAGCTGCTTTATGTGAAATGCAAGATATTTTCAATGAAGATACACAATATCAAATAGATACTAGTACAATTGATACAACAAAAAAATCAGATAAGAGAATCTTGATTATTGGTGATTCATTTGCGGATGTCTTACAACCAGTATTATCTAATTATTTCGCAGATGTACAAGCAGTTGGGGTATGGTCCTATCATATGTATGATTTAGATAGTTATGCACCTGATATTGTGATATGGGAGAACGCAGAAAGATATACAGATCGTTTTGATTGGATCAATATAACAAAGGGATAAAAAGTAACAGAAGTGCATAAAGTACTTCTGTTTTCATTGTATAAACAATATGAAAATGGCATAATTACAACTAATATTTGGAGGGAGTAGA
>CAVHRL010000128.1:0-3452 GCA_963638375.1 Lachnospiraceae bacterium | reverse complement strand
ATATGTAACTATACACCAAATTTTTGCTTATACTAGCTTATCCAAGCATTATATTTTGTTATAGTGCAAAAGAAATAGTATATCCTTAACTTTGTAAGATTTGTATAACTAAAAAGAAAAGAAGCGTTAATAGCTATATTCACTAACGCTTCTATCGATATACTTTTCATCTATATCAAACTGTTTTAATATCTGTTTCTGTTTTGATGTTAATGCATATCTTCTTCTATATTTTCCAACATTATTTTTTGTGCATTCTATATTTTCTAATTCCGATATCATTCCTGGAATTGTAAATACTTTACGATTCTTTCTTCTAAGATTTTCCATTTTTTGGAACATTGCATTTCTTATAATCATCGCTATAAATGTTATGAATACTTTTGATTTTAATGATTCTGTCGAATATACCCTAGCTTTATTAAAATCTATCCCACTTTTTAAACTTCTAAACATCTTTTCTATATTATCTCTTCCTCTATAGACATCCAATGTTTTTACTGTATCCATATCTTCTGATGTAATGATAAAGAAGAATCCTACTTTTCTTAATTCTTCTTTGATGGCTCTACTATTTCTTTGATATGACAACAAATATCCGTTTTGATCATATCTCAATTTAAATGCATTTTTATACTTTTTTAATTCACCCTCAGTAGCTATCTTTTTCTCTACTTTTTTATCAAGTTCTTTTTCCCATGCATCATATCTACTCATCATCGCTATCTTTTCTTCACTAGCTCTTACATCGTCATAATAAATATGAATGCTTACTTCTTCACCATATAATTCTTTCTTAACTGTTGTCCCATATACTTCATGTTCACTAATATAATATCCTTCTAGTGATTGTATAGCTGCTCCATATTCTTTTATGATTTCTTGGCAAATTGTTTGATTTTGTTTCATCATGAGAATATATTCATATCCTTTATTTCTTAGCATCTTTATATTTTTTTCAGAAATATATCCTCTATCCATCAATATTCCTATCTTTTCATATCCATATTCTTTCGCTTCTTCTAACATGATTTCTAGTTCTGTATTATCAATTACACTTCCATCATATAGTTCATAAAATAATGGAGTAGAATCTGTTTGTTTAACTGCGTAAGCAAGATTATATTGTGGAAGTCCTTCATCAACTTTTGGATGTCCATAATCTGCTAGTTCTATTCCTTGTGCACTTGTATTGAAGTTTGTACTGTCATATCCAATATAAATGCATTCTTTCGTTTTATTCATTTGATTCCACGCATGCATAAATAGATTGATGTCTTCTTCTTTAATTGAATACTTCAATAATCTGCTTATTTGTGTATCATCTCTATAGTTTTTATCCAATGCAGGATGATTTCTCATATAATTCGAATAATACTGAAATGTACAGCTTTCATTAGAAATTATGTAAGAAACAATATCTTCAATAAAAGCTGTAGATTCACCAAAAACAGAATTGATTAATTCCTCTAACTGTAGATCTTTAAACAATTTTTGAATCACTAGAAAACAACCAATGCGAAGTGTATCTGAAAATTGTGGCGCTTCTTGTTCAATTGAAATATCAGGATAATATTGAGAAAAATATTCATTTGGAATCATCCATTCATCATCTATCATCTTCCCAATCATCTTTCTGTTATCGACTGTATATTTTTTATCTTTTTTGTATGTTTTACCAGTCACTTGATAAACATAACTATCACCATTTCTCTTTTGAATTTTAGTAGTTTTTGGGCGAATGACTTTGACATTTTCGAGTAACATAAGGGCACCTCTATATAGTTATACTGTATAACTATATTATACTCCGTTTTCAGTAAAAGAAAAAGTCGAAATATACCGATATTTACGGCAAATTCCGACTTTTAAGCTTTCATTCTATTTTTAGTTACACATTTTCTACAAAGTTAAGGATAATTATGTATACGCAATTTTGAAGATAATTCCCCACAAATTACATAAAAACCTGTCAAATATCTCCTGACAGGTTTTAGCCTTTATCTAATAATCATTATAATTTTGGAAATAACAATTTGATGTAATCTCGTCCACTATATATCACTCGGTCAACACAGATTTCATCATTTGTTCTTATATGATAGAAAGCCATATATTTTTTAAAAATAACATAACGATATCCACTATCTAAACCATCGTCGAATCCTAACTTCGTCCCAATATATGGAAATGTTTTCGGTTCATCTACTTTATTTAGAATACCATCGATTGTAGTTTGAGCCGCTTTTGGATTACAAAGTTCAATTTTAATATAATCCATTATCTCTTCAAGATCTTTTATGGCTCTAGGCGAGTATTTTATATTATTTTGCATTTGTTCGTGACAAAAAATGGTTTCGTACATCCTCAGATGAGACCCATCCTTCTTCCTCTCCTGATTTTCTACCTTCTGATAGTTCGCACATTAACATAAGTTGTGCTTTCATTAAATCATATTTTTCAGCTTTTTCGTGTTGTTCCTCTTGTTCATCTATATCCATCACCGCATAACAACCGCGACCATTTTTTGTTAAATATAAAGGTTTCCCTACTTGAACTGTTTCAAGAACAGAAGCGTAATTTCTTAAATCTGAAATTGGTTTAATATTTGGCATATCTTAAAGTCTCCTTTAACACTATTATGTGATAATTTATCATCTAATTCAACGCTTTATTTAGCACCAATTTTCACGCCTTTTTATGCCATTTATTTTTTGATAAATTCCGCTATAAATTGACCATCTATCATATCTAATAGCTTCAATTCATCACCTTTGATTTTACCAACAAGATTTCTTGTACCATCATTTTCTATTGTGTCTAATACTATTTGCATCTCACCACAATAATGTTTGTAATGATCATTCACAACAACTACATCTCCTCTAGAAAATGTAGGTGAAGTAATTGGTTTTGGTTTAATAGAATATTCTGGTTTTGAATACTTAAATCTAGATAAACGAGAATGTGTTAGCCATTCGCTACTATCACCCATTAAATGTGGATAAAAGTTAAATAGCAAATCATGTTCATCTGCACTATTATCTTGTTCTTCTTCTACACGGAATTTTGTGACAACCGCTTTATTTGCATCTAAAATTCCATAATCTAAGAACAATTTTAAGAAAGCATTTGTTTTCGCTTCTTCATGCATATCTTTAACAGAAAATACTTCTTGTAAAGCTTTAAATTCTTCTTCACTCATTCCATCATCTTCAATAATAACTCCAACATATCTTCCAGGATTTAACGAATAGTCTTGATCTGCAATACTATCTTCTTCAACCTTCACTTCGTTAGTATCCTCATCAATAGAGATTTCACCTAATTTTGCAACTTTACATAAGCCAATAACATCTCGATATTTTCCTTCAGGGAATCTTTCAGTTAACCAATTAATTTGTTCTCTCCAATACTCTTTATCTTCTAGAGTATCTTCATTATGTTTATAT
>CAVHRL010000127.1:0-3475 GCA_963638375.1 Lachnospiraceae bacterium | reverse complement strand
TGCTGCAGCGAGTCAATTAGAAGATATCACATTAGATAACATTCAAGAATATCTTCCACTTATGAAGGTTTTTAAAAAGGATTCGATATAACAGAAGGAAAGAGAGGGAAATTTATGTCGAACAATAATTATGATACATTCGCCACAACGATTATTACTCTATTAGGTGGTAAAGAAAACCTAGAGTTTGTAAATCATTGTGCAACAAGACTTCGTGTCAATGTAAGAGATCTATCTAGAGTTAATCAAGATGGTCTCAAATCCACAAAGGGTGTACTTGGATTGTCTATCCAAGAATCCAGCAAAGAAGTACAAGTCATTATTGGTCAAACAATCGAAGATGTATTCTCTGCTGTACAAAAACAAGTTGGAGATTTGAAAGGTTCAAAGAATAGTTCTTCATCTGGAAAAGGAGTTTTAGGAAAATTCGCTAACTTCTTGATGATGATGGCAGGAATCATGTCACCAATTATCCCGGCATTATTAGCTGCAGGTTTATTAGGTGTATTCATTCTGATTCTACAATGGTGTGGTCTTGCAGCTGATAGTTCAACGATTACAATCTTAACAAACTTACAACAAACGATTTTCTATTTCTTACCAATCTACATTGGTTATACAGCTGCGAAGAAATTTGATACTGAACCAGTACTCGCAATGGTATTGTGTGCATTTCTTGTATATCCAGGTTGGGTAGATATGGTTAACAATCTAACAGCTGAAGGACAAACATTTACAACATACTTTGGTATTCCAACGATGTTGAATACATATAATAGTAGTGTTATTCAACCAGTACTCGCAGTATTTGTAATGTCAAAGGTCGATGCTTTATTGAAGAAAGTATTACCAATATCTGTTAGACACGTAATGAAACCATTCTTGTTACTCTTGATCATGTCTGTAATTACACTTCCATTATTAGCTCCTTTAGGTGCATTTATTACAAATTACATCTATGCTGGAATGGTATGGGTAAGAAATACAGTTCCATGGTTAGGCGTATTCGCAATTATCTTATTCAGCTCAACAGTTGGTGTATTTATGCCAGGTTTCCATATGGCATTAATGCCAATCGCAATGGCTTCTATCGCAGATGCAGGATATGATGATTTGATTAATATTTGGTTCTATTGTTGTACATTAACTCCAGCATTTATTTCATTAGCTGTTGGTTTAAAGACAAAGAACAAGAACTTGAAAGCCATTGCATTCCCAGCTTCTTTATCTGCGTTCTTTGGAATCTCAGAGCCTACAACTTATGGTATTAACTACAAGATGCCTAAGATCTATGCAGTATCCATGACAACTTCATTAACAGCTGGTTTAGTTTCTGGTATCTTTGGATTGAAGTCTTATGGATTTGGTGCATATTCTTTAACAAATATCCTATTATTCTTAGGGCCTGATAAGGATGTAACAAACTTCATTCATGCGTTAATCGTTCTAGCAATCATGGCAGTTATGTCCTTTGTTGGTGTATTTGTTACTAAATGGGATGATTCCATCTATGGCGAAGATGATAGTGATGAACCAGTCACGCTTCCTGGAACAACAGATGAAATCGTTGTGACGGGTGATGCTACAATTGCTTCTCCTGTAGAAGGTACATATATTGAAATGAAAGATATCAAAGATGAGATTTTCTCTTCTGGTGCATTAGGCCCATGCTTTGGAATTATTCCTTCCAAAAATGTAATTAATTCTCCAGTGACAGGAACAATCAATAGTGTTGCTCCAACAAAACACGCAATCACAATCTATGGTGCAAATGGTGAACAAGTCATGGTGCATATTGGATTAGATTCTGTAAAACTAAATGGTATGGGAATTCATGCATTTGTAAAACCTGGTATGAAAGTAAAAGCGGGTGAAAAGATTGCGGAATATAAGAAAGCGATGTTTGAAGCACAAGGTATTGATGATACGATTATTACGATTTTATTAAATCAAGATGCATATAGAAATGTGACTGTTGATAGAAGTGACACAAAAGCAATCATCAAAGCAGAAAAGTAGAGGCACATATGAGCGATAATCGAAAATATGATAAAGGATTAGTAGATAAGATACGTGAAAAACAATATGTTAAGAATATTGATGGTATAAACATTCTATTTAAACCTGTTCCAGATGATGATAGAGAACATACTATGGATCCACGTTTATATGCTACTGCTGAAAAGAAAAAAGCAATGTTCAAGGAACGTAGTAAAGGTGGATATAGTTTACTCAATGAAAGATATCGTCCTGATAAAGTGACATATGATTTAAATGAAACAGAAATTGAAACGGATGAAAGACTCATTTCTGTAAATGGTGATCATATGATAGATATCTTCATCTATAGAAGAAAAGACGATGAAGGAAAGAAACTGCCAGTGATGATTTATCTACATGGTGGTGGTTGGACAGCAGGAAATGTTCACTTATATGAAAAGCAGATGAAATTGATTGCAGAAAAAGCACACGCAGTTACTGTTTTCCCAGAATATAGATTAGCACCTGAATGCCCATTTCCAGGCCCAATTGATGATTGTTACGCAGCCGTTAATTATATCTATGATCATGCAGATGAATTAAACATTGATAAAGATAAATTGATGGTTGCAGGAGATAGTGCAGGTGGTGGATTAACAAACTCTTGTGTAATAAAAGATATATCGGATAGAAAGATTATTCAAAAAGTATTTGAATTATATCCTTCATTTGATGCAAGAAATCCAAAAGATGTAAAAGAATTTACTTGGTCTTATGATGCTTATCCAATGTTAGAAGAACAAGCTGATGTGATTCATAGTCGTATTGATAGAATTAGATTAGGACATGAAAATACAAGTGAAGATAGTCTTTATATTCAACGCAAAACAACATTAGATGATCCATTGATTTCACCAATGTGTGCTTCTGAAGAAATACTAAAACAATTTCCAAGTATGATTATCTGTAATTCAGAATTTGATTATCTTAGAGTGAGTGCTGAATATGCTGCAAGAAGATTTGATTCACTAGGCGTTCCAGTAAAACTAGTAACTTATTGTGGATGTGATCATGGTTTCTTAGATAATCTAGGTTCTACAGTACAAGCAGAAGAAGTTTGTGGATTTATCGCTGAAGAAATTCAAAAGATGTAATATGAGGACTGCACAACGCAGTCCTTTTTAAAGAAGGAAAGAGTATGAAAAAGATAAATTTTTATTATGTCAGACATGGAGAAACAATCTTTAATGTTAAAAATCTATCACAAGGTAGTTGTGATAGTCCATTAACAAAGAAAGGTATTGAACAAGCGCAAAAAACAAGAAATCTATTAAAAGATATTCACTTTAACAAAGTATTTTCTTCAAGTTCAGAAAGGGCAATTGATACTGCAAATATAATTTTAGAAGAACATGATAATCAATTGATTCTATTAAAAGGGCTAAAAGAAATGTCTTTTGGATATTTGGAAGCATCAGGTATAGATGATGAAAAT
>CAVHRL010000126.1:0-3528 GCA_963638375.1 Lachnospiraceae bacterium | reverse complement strand
ATATCAAACAGTTGCATCGATACGTCATTTATTACCTTTTGATATTCAAATTGCATCATACTTCTATCCTTTATTTTCAAAAATGGTCATGAAAGAAATTTTATATCTATATCCAGAGTTTTCATATTTGTTTTATCCAGCTTTAGAAAAAAGAGGTAGACAACTCATTGTATATGCTTCAAATAAGGAGTCTTTAACTACTAGTATTTCTGTTTTAGAAAAGAACGCGAAAGATCATAAAATATTATTAAAACAAACAAGAATCAATCAAAGTACTTCAACAATGGATACAAACAATGTTGATTATCAATGTATTTATTCCTTGATCAATCATACATTAAATGTTGATCAAATTATTCCTGTCAATTCATGTAGTGATTTAGATTATCTAAGTGATGTGCCAATCATTTCGTTTCATCCACTCTATCAGAATACTACGCTATCTATTATGAAAACTAAGCAATTTTATATTAAATTATTAGAGTTAAGAAATAGTAAATGATATATACTAGATACATGGCTAGGTTATTTTATGGTATATGATGAATTTAAAAAAGAAGTAGAAAGAGTTTCTGACTTACCTTTGTTAGAACAAGAAAAATATTATTTATCTGTGATAGAAAAATATTCTGAACAATTAGATGTTTTTGTTGTGGCACATTATAATTTAGGAAAAGTTTATTATTTTAAAGGTGATTTTTCTAAGGCAAAACAAATTCTAATAAAAATTATCATTGAATATCAAAAGTATCCTCATGTATATGAAGTGTTATCTTGTTTTAATTTACTTGGTGTTATTTATTACTATGATGGTTTATATGTATTATCACGTTATTACAATGAGAAAGCTTTAAAGATTGCGATAAAGTATGATGAAAAGTTACGTTATACTTATGAATATAATAATATTTCTATAGGTTACATGAGTGAAAATAAGTATGAAGAAGCTTTGGAAGCAATTTTAAAAGCAAAAGAATATTTACCTTATAGTGATGCGTATTTAGGAGCTTATGTATATTTGAATTTAGCTGTCATTTATATGTACTTACATCGATTGGATGAATCTTACGAGGCATATCAAATAGGAGTTAATGAATATAAAGGTAGAGAAATCATTGAATATGATTATGATTCTTTTGCGATGCAATTATCTTTAGAGATGGGTGATCATAAAAAATACCTACAATGGAGAGAAGAAATACTATCTAAATTAGATCAAATGGACGCGCCAGAATATATTGATTCTTGTTTTTATTTATTTGAGTGTTCATTAATTGAAAATGATTATGATGCGTGTAAGGAAATATTGTCTTATATGGATCGTTATATGGAAACGCATAGTAAAGAATTACGTATTGGTCTATTGATTGAAACAAAACGTTATAAATTAGGAGAAAAACTTCAAGATAAAGAAATTATGTTTCAAGCATTAGAAACGAAGAATACGTATTACGAAAAAGTATATGAAGAATCACAAATACAAAGTGGACAAGATATGGATCGATACTTTGATATGAGTGATAAATTACAACGATCCTACTTTAATGAACTAAAGGCAAATCACGCAAAAACAGAATTCTTATCAAACATGTCTCATGATATTCGTACCCCAATCAATGGTGTTTTGGGTATGTTACAAGTAATACGTTCAAATCCAAATGATGAGGAAAGAGTTCAAGATGCTTATAATAAAATCTGGGCTAGTAGTGAACATCTATTATCATTAGTAAATGATATTTTAGACATGAGTAAATTAGAATCTGATTCTTTTGATATTGAAAATAAATCATTTGATTTAAATCAAGTATTAGATCAAGTGAAACTCATTTGTTTATCACAAATAGAAAAGAATCATCTAACAATCAAACAAGAAAGAAATGTCATTCATAAACAAATTTTTGGAAGTGCTATCTATTTAGAAAAGATTTTATTAAATCTTTTCAGCAACGCAGTCAAATATAACAAATATAAAGGTTCTATTTATACATGTGTCAATGAAATTGAAGAGGATAGTGAGAACATAACCTTGGAGTTTATTACGCAAGATACAGGTATAGGAATGTCAAAAGACTTTATCGAAAATAAACTATTTACAACATTCGCTAAAGAAACTACAAGACAAGATAGTACTGGACTTGGAATGGCAATCGTACATGAACTTGTAAAGAAGATGAATGGAACGATTGAAGTAGAAAGTGAAGTGGACGTTGGAACAACATTCCGTGTTTTATTACCATTTCAAATAGATGTTAATGAAACACAAAAGATTCATAAACAAAACGAGACAAAAGATTTATCTAATTTAACTATTTTAGTTGTTGAAGATAATGATCTAAATATGGAAATTGTACGTTTCATGTTAGAACATTATCACGCAAATATAGTTGAAGCAAAGAATGGAATAGAAGCAGTTAATCTTATCAAAGAAGAGAAACACGCATTTGATATTATTTTGATGGATCTAACAATGCCAGTGATGAATGGTTTTCAAGCGACTATAGAAATTCGTAAGTTTAATAAACAAATTCCAATACTCGCAATGAGTGCAAATGCATATGCACAAGATGTAAAGAAATGTTTAGAAGTAGGTATGAATGGACATATTAGTAAACCATTATATATGGAAGATTTATTAGAAAAAATCAATGAAATCATAAAAAAATAAATTTCATCTATCATAAATTTCTACATAGGAGTGAAGAAGGAAAAAGAAACACTTAAAGAAACCTATAAAATACATAGTTATTGGATTGGTAATTGTATTAATCATTATAACGATCGTTATATTAAAATCATCTACGAATAAACAAAGTTCATTAGATTCTTCTAATGAAGTAGAAGAGGTACAGGAAGAATATCCATATCTATCTACATAGAATGAATATCATGCCATCAATGATGATTATATAGGTACAATTCAATTTGAATCTGGTTTAATTGATCTTCCATTTGTATAAGGGAGTGATAATACTACATACTTCCGTACCAATTGGCAAACAATGGAATATGATGATGAAGGTAGTATTTTCTTAGATTCTAGTAATTCATTACATGATCAAAACTTAATATTAATAGGACGCTATGTCTATGAAAGTGTAGATTCAACAAGAACACATATGTTTACTCCGTTATCATTGTTAACAAATCAAGAAAACTATGAAACGAATGAATTAGTGAAGCTATATTTAGAAAATGAAATCAGAGAATATGTTATTGCGTATGTATATGAAGGCCCTTTGGTTTATGAAGATACTGATGGAGAAGAATTTTATTATGCGGAAGATGGATATGAATTCTATTATCCAAACTACACCGAAGATGAATTTAATCAATATATCAATACAAAAAATTCTTTTTATGATATTGGCGTAGAAGTGAGTTATACTGATTCTTTATTAACACTTCAAACATGTATTGAAAATGTAGATGATAAAAGAGAAATTGTAGTATTAAAAGAAGTAAATAGAACAAAATATAAATAGAAGATTGTAGCTCCTCTGTATGGAAGTGTTATCCATCACACAGGAG
>CAVHRL010000125.1:0-3531 GCA_963638375.1 Lachnospiraceae bacterium | reverse complement strand
ATTTAGAAGATAACATATTGTCTTATTTTCCAAAACTGGAAAATGCTTTTTATTGAATAAAATGAAAGCGTTTTTATAATGTGACTTGTAAATAATCATGATTAAATTACAAGAAAGGAAAATATTATGAATCAATTATCAAAAAAGTTCCCTAAAGATTTTATTTGGGGTGGTGCTTTAGCTGCAAATCAATGTGAAGGTGCATGGAACGAAGATGGAAAAGGAATGAGTGTTGCTGACATTCATATTTATAATAAAAATATTGATCGTTTGAAAAGTGAAACAAAAAATCATGAATTCACTTTAGATGAAATTAAATTTAGAATGCAAGATCAATCAAAATATTATTATCCTAAACGTACAGGCATTAATTTTTATCATACTTATAAAGAGGATTTAAAATTATTAAGTGAATTAGGTCTAAATTCATTAAGAATATCCATTGCTTGGACACGTATTTTTCCAACAGGTGAAGAATCAGAACCTAATGAAAAAGGATTGCAATTTTATGATGATTTATTAGATCAAATGATTCAAAATAATTTAACACCTCTTGTTACTATTTCACATTATGAAATGCCACTTCATTTATCCGTAAAATATGGTGGATGGTATAGCAAAAAAACATTAGAAGCATTCAAAAGATTTGTTGATGTCATCATGGAAAGATATAAAAATAAAGTGAAATACTGGATTGGCTTCAATCAAATCAATTCTATTTTTGGGGAAGGATATAATAGTCTTTCAATTCCATATGATTATGTAGATGATTTTCAATCAGCGAGTTATCAAGCATTGCATCATCAATTTGTAGCGAGTGCTTATGCTAAAAAGAAAATGGATGAAATGAATACTGGAATGAAAATGGGAGCAATGGTATGTAATGGAATTGGATATGCTGCTAATTGTGATCCAAAAGAAGTAATGTCATCCTATAAATTAAATCAAATACAATATATGTTTTTAGATGTTTTATGTAGAGGAAAGTATCCTAGATCCTTACAACGCTTCTTTGATGAAAATCATATCAATCCTATCCAAACAACAGAAGAAGAATTGCAATTAATTAAAGAAAATACATGTGATTACTTATCTTTCTCTTATTATGGAACAGGTGTATGTTCTAGTGATATTAAACCTGGGCAAAGAAAAAAGAATCCATATTTAACCGCAAATGAATGGGGATGGGTAAATGATCCAATTGGTTTAAGATATGTCTTAAATGAATATTATGATCGTTACCAACTTCCTATTATGATTACAGAAAACGGTTCAGGATTTGATGAATCCGTAGGTGAAGACGGAAAAATACATGACGATTATCGAATTGGTTATTATAAAGAACACTTGGAACAAATGAAAGAAGCAATCTATGATGGTGTTGAACTGATTGGTTATTATCCTTGGGGACCAATTGATATTGTAAGTTGTACTTCTAGTGAAATGAGTAAAAGATATGGTTTTATCTATGTAGATTTAGATGATTTTGGAAAAGGAACTGGCGAAAGAATTAAGAAAGATTCATTTTATTGGTACAAAGAAATGATTCAAAATGAGTCAAAAGATTAACACAAAAAAATTCCTCAACATTATGTTGAGGAATTTTACATTTTCAATTATTTTGTAACGATTCCAGAATATATACTGGACTTTATTGAATTCTAGTCTAGATCAGCTCCATTTGATTCGCAGACTTTTTTATACCAATAGAAAGAGTCTTTTCTTTCTCTATGCATATCTCCATTACCATCATTATCTCTATCAACATAGACAAATCCATAACGCTTCTTCATTTCACCTGTAGAAGCAGATACAAGATCAGTGCAGCCCCACATTGTGTAGCCCATTAAATCAACACCATCTTCAATTGCTTCTTCCATTGCCTTGATATGATCTCTCATATAGTCGATACGATAGGAATCATGAATTTTTCCATCTTCACTCTTTTCATCAACTGCACCTAAGCCATTTTCAACGATCATGAGTGGAACTTCATATCTTCCATATACTTCATTGAGATAGATTCTTAGTCCCATCGGATCGATTTGCCATCCCCAATCACTTGCCTTGAGATATGGATTCTTGATTCCTGAGAATAAGTTACCTGCTGCCTTTTGTGTTTCTGGATCAACAGAAGCACAAGAACTCATGTAGTATGAGAAGGAATAGAAATCAACACATCCTTCTTTAAGAATATCAAGATCTCCTTCTTCCATACGTACTGTTACGTTGTGATCTTTGAAGTATCTCTTTGCGTAGTATGGATAATGTCCTCTAACTTGTACATCTCCACAGAACCAGTTAGAAAGATTCATTTTGTCTTGTGCATCTTTGTTATCTAATGGATTTGGTGTGAATGGATATACCATAGAACCTGCAATCATACATCCAATCTTATTATTTGGATTGATTTCATGTCCAATCTTAACTGCTTTAGCTGAAGCAACAAATTGATTATGTAAAGCTGTAAAACGATCAGAAGCTTCTTCTGGTGTTTCGTCTACTTTAAACATTGGTTTATGATCTTCACCTAGCATTCCTAAAGATAGAATTCTACCAAAGGATTGTGCACCACAGTTGATTTCATTAAATGTAAGCCAGTATTTTACTTCATCTTTGTATTCTGTAAATAGTGTTGTTGCGTACTTAACGAATGCATCAATACATTCTCTACCAACCCAGCCATTATATTTTTCACTTAATGCCCATGGTAATTCATAATGAGAAATAGTAACCAATGGTTCAATACCATATTTCTTACATTCCGCAAATACATTGTGATAGAAATCTAAACCAGCTTGATTTGGTTCAGCGTCTTCTCCTGTTGGGTAAATTCTTGCCCAGTTAATGGACATACGATAACATTTGAATCCCATTTCACCATAGAGGGCAATATCTTCTTTATAATGATGATAGAAGTCTGTTGCCTCATGAGATGGATAATAAACAGAGGAATCAATTTCTTTATCCCATAAACGTGGTTCAGTTACTGTCCCTCCACGAATGTGATCCGGAACAGAAGCGCCTTTGCCATCCGCGTCCCATCCACCTTCAAATTGGTTTGCGGCTGTAGCGCCACCCCATAAAAAGCCTTTTGGAAATGCCATAATTATTTTCTCCTTCTTTTCCTATACAAAAAAGACATTTACATGTCTTTTTCTTATACTTTACCGCCTGTAAAAGCTTGTCCATCAATAAGAACTCTTAACATAAGAACAGAGCCCCAAGGTTGCTTTTTAATTAAGCTTTTTGTGTAGTTAGCTAGATCACCATGAGAACCGTCATCTGTAACTTCAAATTGCATTTCAATTGCAGTCTTCATCTTAACGAATTCATACTTTGGTGATTCTTGTGAAAGTAATAATTCTTTGATTTCATCTTTCTTTAAAGCTGATGAAACATTTACTAATGCCATAGTTGTTTTCTCCTTCTTCACTATGAATGTATTATAACATGTAAGCGCTTGATTGCACGTTAAAAATTTGTTCTTTTGTGTATTTCTCTGAGCCCTTCTACTTTCTCACATAACTC
>CAVHRL010000124.1:0-3762 GCA_963638375.1 Lachnospiraceae bacterium | reverse complement strand
TGCTTCAAGAGCTGTTTTATAATACCAAAGTTTATGTTGAATAACCTTCATTTGTTTTTCTAATTCATCTAATTCCTTTTGAACGATTTTTTCTCTTTCTAAAAATAAATCATATCTTTCTTGTAAAGAAGCATCTCCTCTTTTAACCATTTCAACAAACTGTTGCATTTCCGCAATCGACATACCAGTGCTTTTGAAACAATCAATTACTTGCAACATTTGAAGATCACTATCTTTAAATAAACGATAACCACTTTCTGCCTTTTCTAAAAAAGGAAGTAATCCTTTTTTATCATAATAACGAATGGTAGAGATAGGAATATTCATTTTCTCTGACACTTGTTTAATTGTATAGGGCATAAAATAACCTCCTTTAATCTAAAATAAAACATTTTTATTTAATTTTCAAGAGGGGTATTGACTCTAAACTTAAGTTCAGGGTTAAGGTTTAGATGAAGAAAGGGAGGCGTTAAAAAATGGAATATGTAAAATTAGGGAATACGGGATTAGATGTCTCAAAGATTTGTCTAGGATGTATGAGTTTTGGAGAACCAGAAAGAGGTTACCCTTCATGGTCTTTAGATGAAGAAAAAAGTAGAGAAGTTATTAAAAAAGCTTTAGATTTAGGAATCAACTTCTTTGATACGGCTAATATTTATAGCGATGGTTCTAGTGAAGAAATCTTAGGGAGAGCTTTAAAAGACTACGCTAAAAGAGATGAAATTGTTATTGCGACAAAGGTTTGTTTAGCAACAGGAAAAGGACCTAATAAAAAAGGACTTTCACGTAAACATATCTTTGAAGAAGTAGAAAAATCATTGAAAAGATTACAAACAGATTATATTGATCTTTACATTATTCATCGTTGGGATGAAGAAACACCAATTGAAGAAACCATGGAAGCGTTACATGATTTAGTGAAGATGGGAAAAGTAAGATACATTGGATGCAGTAGTTGTTATGCTTGGCAATTTGCTAAGGCACAACATGTTGCAGAAGTTCATGGTTGGACAAAATTTGTATCGATGCAAAATAAATATAATCTTTTATATCGAGAAGAAGAAAGAGAACAAATTCCTCAACTGATGGATATGAAAGTAGCAATGACATCTTATCAACCATTACAAGGAGGAAGACTTGCTAGAAATGAAGGAGAAGTCACAACACGTTCCTTAACACAAATAAATAAAGGAACAGAAATCTATAGTGATGCTTGTGAAAAAATAATTTCAAAACGAGTTGAAGAACTTGCGGAAAAATATGGATGTTCAAAAGCGAATATTGCATTAGCTTGGCAGTTTACAAAACCTTATGTGACATCTGTTATTGTTGGTTCATCTTCACCAAAGAGAATCGAAGATACCGTGAAATGTTTAGATGTTAAACTAGATAAAGAAGATGCAGCTTATTTAGAAGAAGCTTACATTCCACATTATGTGAGATTCTAAAATGAAAAAAACAATTCAACAAGTTTCACAAATATTAGATATGCCAGTTTCAACAATTCGTTATTATGATAAAGCAGGTTTGCTTCCTTTTATTGAACGCAAACCTTCAGGATATCGTCTTTTTTGTGAAGATGACATCATGCTTTTAGAAATTATTGATTGTATGAAACAAATTGGTGTACCGTTAATAGAAGTAAAAGATATTTTAAAAGGGCACGATCAAAGTCATCAACATTATCAAATTATATATAAAAATGCTTTAAAAATGGTTGAAAGTAAAATGAAGTGTTTAAGTGAAATACAAAAAGAATTAAAAGAAAAATTGGAGGAAAAATAAAATGGGATTTAAAGAAGGATTTTTCTGGGGAGGAGCAACAGCTGCAAACCAATATGAAGGTGGATGGAATGAAGGTGGACGTGGTCCAGCTTTAACAGACTTTACAACAGGTGGAAGTGTGAAAGAACCAAGAAAAGTAACTTGGATTGATAAAGATGGAAATGCGCATGCAACACCACAAGTACATTTTGATGATGCTTTACCAGAAGGTGGAGATCATTATGAATGTTTAGATGGATATTTATATCCAAACCATGAAGGTACAGATTTTTATCATCATTATAAAGAAGATATTAAATTATTTGCGGATATGGGATTTAAGATGTTTAGAATGTCTATTTCTTGGTCAAGAATTTATCCAAAAGGAATTGAAGAAACACCTAATCAAGAAGGTATTGAATTTTATAGAGATGTCTTTAAAGAATTAAGAAAATATAATATTGAACCATTAGTAACAATTCATCACTTTGATACACCAATCTATTTAGTAGAAAAATATGGAGATTGGCAAGATCGTAAATACATTGATTTCTTTGTAAAATACTGTAAAACAGTCTTTACTGAATACAAAGGACTTGTTAAATATTGGTTAACATTTAATGAAATCAATAATACTTTAAATGTTATTAATATGTTTGGTGATGGAACAACTGATGAAGATTACAAAAAACGTTTAACACACTTACATTATCAATTTGTGGCAAGTGCAAAAGCTGTTAAATTAGGACATGAAATTGATCCTGAAAATAAAATTGGATGTATGCTTGCAGGAGCAATCACATATCCACATACATGTGATCCAAAAGATGTGTTATTAAATCAACAAACAATGGAAGAAAACTTCTGGTATTGTGGAGATGTTCAATGCTTTGGTGCTTATCCTCCATTTGCAAAAAGAATCTGGAGAGAACATAATATTACAGATTTAGACATTACAGAAGAAGATTTAAAAGTCTTAAAAGAAGGAACAGTAGATATGTTTACATATAGTTACTATATGACAAACAACGTGACAACACATGAAACAGAAGATACTGTTCAAGGAAACTTTGCGGCAGGTATCCGTAATCCATATTTAACTTATTCAGATTGGGGATGGGCATTAGATCCTTTAGGATTACAATATTCTCTAGAAATGATCTATGATCGTTATAGAATTCCTCTAATGGTTGTAGAAAATGGTTTAGGTGCTTATGATACAGTGGAAGAAGATGGATCAATTCATGATGATTATCGTATCGATTACTATAGACCACATATTGAAGCAATGTCAGCTGCATGTGATAATGGCGTCGATTTAATTGCTTATACAACTTGGGGATGTATTGATTTAGTTTCTGCGGGAACTGGAGAAATGAGAAAACGTTACGGTTTCATTTATGTAGATAAACATGATGATGGAACAGGAGATTTATCAAGAAGACCAAAAGATTCATTCTATTGGTATAAAAAAGTCATTGAAAGCAATGGAGAAGATATTGATTAAGGATTAGCTTAAAGCTACTCCTTCTAAAAAGGAGGAAAGAAAATGATTGGAACAATTGCAGCGTGTTTAACAACAGGTGCGTTTTTACCTCAAGCAATTAAAATGATTAAAACAAAGGATACAGCAGGTATTTCTTTGATGATGTATATTATGAATGTTATTGGTATTTTTTTATGGTTTGTTTATGGTTTAACAATTCATGATATGGCACTTATTTGTGCCAATGGTGTTACATTTATTTTATCGTCTATTATTTTAATGTGTAAGATTAGATATAAATAGGTGAGATATGTTTAATAACGTAGTATACTACTAAGAAAATAAAAATATAAAGTATTATGTTATGACATTTTTTTAGAAATTTAGCCATTATGAACCATTATATTGAGTTTATCAAAGAATATAGATGGTTAATGGACAAATTTTAAATAATTTTTACAAATGCTTAAAAAATTAAGAAGAATTATGTGTTTCATTTTGGCTGTTGACAG
>CAVHRL010000123.1:0-3936 GCA_963638375.1 Lachnospiraceae bacterium | reverse complement strand
CAGGACATGCCCGAACAAGTAAAACTACGCTTGTGGAGAGTGTGTAAGACTAAAATCTATAGCTTTTTGATAAAGCCGTATAAGGTGACGCGGTACTCGTTGAAGCAAGAATCCCACTACTTTAGTGGTGGGAGTGTCAAATTCCAACATATTGAGAAACATTCCATACCCATTATCCATCGTAGCTTTTCCATTGCCAAATCCTTTATTAGACATAGCTCTCATATTAAGATCTTCTACACATACGATGTCATACTGATTGGCTATCTCTGTACTTTTCTTATGTAGATGATCTTTTCTTTGATTGGATATATGGTTATGTAGTTTATTTACTTTCATTTGTTGTTTTAGATAATTAGAAGATTTTGTTTCTCCTTTTTTAGAACCAACTTTACGTGATAATTTTCGTTGTAGTTTAGCTAGTTTCTCTTGTGATTCTCGATAGTATTTATGCAATGGAGGTTGATACCCATTACTATCTACATACAATCCATCAGATTTATAATCTAGTCCGATCGCATTATCTTTATCTATCACAATAGGATTTACATTCTTATCGTATTCATAAAGAACAGAACAATAGTATGTTCCATCTCTTTCTTGTGAGATGGTAGCAGACTTCAGTTTCCAATCTTGTTTAGCTTTTCTATGAACGACTGCTTTTACATCACCTACTTTTGGAAGATGAATAAAATTATCACTTACACTAACAGTGCCATTTTGATTATTAGTTGTGTAAGAGCGTCTTGATTTCTTGGTAGACTTATATTTTGGAAAACCACGATGATTCTTTTCTCTTTACAAGATTTGAAGAATTCATTGTAAGCTTTGTTTTGATTGAGCTGTACATTTGCGAGTGCTAGACTATCTACTTCTTTCAGAAACGGATATTCCTTTTTGTATTGTGCAGGTGTAGGATGAATCGTTTTCTTACTTTCCTGATATGCATTATCTCTATCGACTTTCATAAGATTCCATATTTTCCTACAACATCCAAAAGTCTTTGAGAATAGTTCTTTTTGAGCATCATTAGGAATTATCCGATATTTAAGTGCAATGTTAGATTTTTTATTCTTGCTTGTCATGTTTATCACCCTGCGTTTGGTTATCCTCTAAAAATATATGAACATGATCGATATCATGATTCCATTCTTTTTAATCAGAGTTGAATTATTTATGCTGATACATCATCAATAACTTTACGTCTGTATTTTACACACATGATCAAATGATAATGTAACAAGTAGACTGAATGATTATTTGTATCAAATTCTTATATGTTTTAGATACATATATTTTACAGTAATCAAGAGAACGAAACAAATAATATTGGCCAATTCATCCAACCACTTTCATTCTTTAGAAGTGGGGGATTTCATGCTTAGGAAATGTTAAAGTAGAAAAATGAATATCCTCTGTTAAAATAAGGAACGGAGGATATTTTTATGGCAAGAAAGAATTTTGGTGCAAAGCATTATTGTTATCCACAAAATGTATTTATGATTGCGACATATGATGAGAATGGTAATCCTGATGTTATGAATGCTGGATGGGGTGGAATCAGTGATTATACACAAATTATGTTATGTTTGAGTGAGTCACATAAAACAGTTAAAAACCTAAAGAAAACCGGTGCTTTTACAGTTTCTATGGGCGATGCAAAAAATGTAGTTGGATGTGATTATGTTGGCATTGTTAGTGGAAATCAAGTTGATAATAAAGTTGAAAAAGCTGGTTTTACAGTGACAAAAAGTACATTGGTGAATGCACCAATGATTAATGAATTAGCTGTTTGCTTAGAATGTAAAGTGCAAAGTTATTCCGATGAAACTGGAATTTTGTTAGGTGAAATTGTTAATGTATCAGTTGATGAGAATTGTTTGACGGATGGAAAAGTAGATATTTCAAAAGTGCAACCAATTATCTTTGATGCATTTAACAATACGTATCATGTAGTTGGTGAAAAGGTTGGAAATGCTTTTTCGGATGGAAAGAAATTGATGTGATGTCAGTAATATCTTTATTAAAAGAACATCCTATGATAGATGGATTAACAATTTCTACAAAGTTATTTCCAACAAATTGCATACAATGTTTTACATTAGGTAAACAAACAGATATTTCACAAGAAACTTATCCGACAAAACATTTGTTTTATGTTTTGAATGGATCAGGTGAATTACTTGTAAACCAACAAAATATCAAAGTTTCAAAAGAAGATATCATCTGTGTAGAAGAAAACCAACTATGTGGTATAAGAACAGATGGTGGTATGATGTATATAGAATTAATCTTAGAAGAGGAAAATAAAATGAATAAAATGATTCAATCAGGAAAAGTATTTCAACTAGCAGACATGTTGCCTTATCAAAAAGATAGTATTGTGAATGCGGATATTGTATCCAATGACAAAATGAAATTTGTTGTGATGGCATTCGATGAAGGAACAGGATTATCTCCACATGCGGCTCCAGGAGATGCAATTGTATTTGCATTAGAAGGCTCAGCAACAATTGGTTATGAAGGAAAAGATTATGAAATTCATGCTGGAGAACAATTTAGATTTGATAAAGATGGCATGCATTCAGTAACAGCTAAAGGAAAATTTAAAATGGCATTGTTATTAGTGCTTGAATAAGATATGAAGAAATTCATATCTTTTTTTTGGATATTTAAAAATAATTGTGAATAAAGTAATGGGAGGGAAAAGTTATGTTTCCATTACAAGTATTTATTGAAGAATTACAACAACAAATTTATAAGGTATTTCCAGAAGGAGAATATGAATTGAGTCGAGAAATTGTTAACAAGGTACAAGATACATATGAAAGTATCAATATACAGAGAAAAGGTGAAAATACATCAATTTGTGTCGATCTACAAAATTGTTATCAAATGTATTTGAACAATGTATCAATTTCTGAAATTGTAGATACTATTATTCATTCATTTCATGAAAAAGATAAATATGGCGATATGGAGTGGGTATACGATTATTCAAAAGTAAAAAATAGATTGTTTTTAAGAGTGCATCATTATGATCCTATAAACCCAAAAATAAAACAGGTTCCTTATCAATTGATGGAAGATATTGTTATGACATATCATGTATTAATTGATGAAGAAAGAAATGGTACTTGTAGCTGTATTGTGACGAATAAGATGGTAGAAAGTTACAACATCTCTTTAGAAACATTTGAACAAGATGCCATTACATCCGCAATGAGATTATTTCCAGTGTTAATTGATGATTTTTGTAATCAAAAAGATCCATTTTTTAAGATCCTAACAAATAAGAAATATCACAATGGTGCCGCAACCTTGTTTTATCCAGGTATTTTTCAAAAAATAGAAAAATTGGAAGATGGAAACTTTATTATTATTCCTTCTTCTATTCATGAAGTCTATATTGTGAAAGATACAATCAATAGAAAATTGAATGAGATTGATGAGATGATAAAAGATTGTAATAAAAAATATTGTAAACCCGAAGAAGTATTATCTGATCATGGTTATTATTATGATCGTGAATATGGAAAACTCGAATCATTTCAAAACTATTTGAAGAGAAAAAGTGAAGTTAAAAATATATGTTATAGCATATAAAATGATTGCGAAGATATTTCGAACAATAATGCTACTTGAAAATATAGGTGAGCATTTAAATGAGCCGTTCTCTAAATATTTAGGTCAAGGAATATTTGAACTTTGAGTGAAATCAGGAACGAATATAACAAGAATTCTATATTTTTTTGTTGTTGGAGATAAAGCCATATTAACAAACGGATTCATAAAAAAGACAAATAAAACACCAAAAAAAGAAATAGAACTTGCGTTCAAAAGAAAGAATGATTATAACCTTGTGAGCGAGAAAACCTACGGTTTCAACCGTGTGGATGATAGCGAACACATTGTTTTTCAGTAGATAGAAAATAG
>CAVHRL010000122.1:0-3984 GCA_963638375.1 Lachnospiraceae bacterium | reverse complement strand
AAATGACAGCGTGTGAACTAAGAATGATTGAAACAATAAATATCTTTAATGAATTTGAATAATGAGATGTGATGTATAAATATCCATAGCTTAGTAATCCAAGAAGAAATAATAAAGATAATAAATCATCACTTTTTAATAGGGATGAGATAGAAAGAAATAAGAACAATGAACATAGTAATGTAAATATACGAATCCATATCGAATCTTTTTTTCTGAATGCATATAGGAAGATAGAAATGATGAACGCTTCAATAAAACTGAGTACATAATACATAGGGTTACCTCATAAGATAATTTAGATAGATATCTTTTATTTTTTTTGATTGTTTTTGAGAAAAAGGAAAAGAAACAGAATCATTTATTTTAATGGTATAGTTTTCGATTGATGAGATGAAAGCACAATTCACAATATAGTTTTTATTTACATGAATGAAAATTGATTCATCAAGTTCTTTTTTTAATTTTCTGAAAGATAAACGATCATGATATGTTTGATTTGTTTTGGTATGAATATATAAATCATTGCCTAGTACTTCAAAATATACAATATCTCTATAGGAAATATTTTTAATGATTCCGGAGTGATTCAATGAATAAAACGTTAATGGTTTATATTTCAGAATAAATTTGTTTAAGGCGAAATATAAGTCTTGTTTTAAATGACTTTTTCTAACAAAGAAAAAACTTGGTAATTGAAAAGATAGGAAAACGAGATCTTCATGTGAAGAACAAAAACATATTTGTACATTTGGATCAATATGAGCTATTTCTTTAGACAACTGAAACCCATTGATATTTGGCATATCTATATCAAGAATATATAAATCATTTATATGTTCACTTTCTATAATAAAATCTGAATTATGAAAGGTTGTAATAGAAAAAGTACACTTGAATTCTTTAGATAATTCTAAAATTGTATTTTTTGTGTTTGATAAATCATCTTCATGATCATCAATAATTGTAATTGTATAGTTCATGTTTTCTCCTAAAACTATTCTAACTTGATTAGATGAAAAAGCCAATCTTACGATTGACTTCTATGCTTTTGGAAAGCTAACTGTAAATGTACTTCCTTTACCTAATTCACTTTCTAAATGAATTGTACCATGTGATATTTTAACTGCGTGTTTAACAATAGATAATCCTAGTCCTGTACCACCAGTCGCTCTAGAATGAGATTTATCTACTCGATAGAATCGTTCAAAGATTCTATTTTGATCTTCTAATGGAATTCCAATGCCATGATCTTGTACAGAAACATAAGATAGATGATTCTTAGAATAGGTAGATACAAGAATGGATGTATTATCATTTGAATATCTGATTGCGTTATCAATTAAGTTATATACAATTTCATAAATCAAACGATTGTTTGCGTGAATGAATGCATCTTCTAATTGTGTATCAATCTTGATATTCTTTTTTGATGCGCTTTCTTTTAGAGAAATAATTGCTTCTTTTACTGAATCATTGATTCTTAATGTGCTTTCTTCTACTTCAGAACTTTCATCTAATTGAGATAAACGAATAATATCATCAATTAGAGTTAGCATTCTTGAAGATTCTTTATGAATCTTTTCATAGAAGGAATTGACATCTTCTTGTTTGACTAAGTGATTCTGTAATAATTCTGCACTTCCCATGATTGTTTGTAATGGTGTTTTTAATTCATGAGATACATTAGCAGTAAATTCTTTTCGTGTTCGTTCTGCTTCATATGTAGTTGTAACATCAAATGCTAAGATAGAGATTCCAGTAAAAACAGAATGAGAATAGATTGGATTTGCGATAATACGAATGATAGCTTCATCTTTTTTAATTGTTGTTTCTGCTTCTTTTCCTTGTTTTACCTTTTGTATTAAATCTTGAACATCTTCAGTTTGAATGATTGTTTTTGCGTCATTACATTGAAATAACTGATAAGCTGCTTGATTGACAGAAATAATATCTTGATCCGTATTTAATAGAACCAACCCTTCAGAAATACTATTCGTAACAGTTTGGAATTCTTTTTTCTTTTGATGCAAGTCATCTAACTGTTTTTGAATCTGTGTGTTTTGAGAATCTACACGTTTTAATAATGGTAAGATTTCTTCATACGTATCATTAGAAAGAGGGGCGTCTAAGTCGATTGCGTTGATAGGTTCGGCAATCTTCTTTGCCAGGTGATTGGATAGTAATCCGGATATTGTGATAGCTAAAACATAGATCCATAGAATAGGTGTTAATAAACGAATCATCAATAACCATACCGTATCATATGTTTCCGCAACTCTTAAAACAGTTCCATCGTCTAATTTAATTGCGTAATAGATGTTTTGTTGTAACATTGTTGAACTATAACGTATAGAAGAACCTTCACCATCAGAAATTGCTTTTTGGAACTCTTCTCTAGAGGAATGATTTTCCATTGTGGAAGAATTGACTTGTGTATCGTATATGACACTTCCATCACTATCTAACCATGTTACTCTATATTCCGAATCATGAATCGATTCTAAATAAGATTGACCATCTTTTTCTACACCAACAGAAGCTAGATTTGCTTCCTTAGATAATTGCGTTACTTCAATGTTAACGAAGTTCTTATTTAAAACGAATATCATCAAAGCCATGCATATTGTTAATGTGATGATCATGCAGGCTAATATATTTCTAAATAATTTCTTTTTCATACATTTGCCTCATATCGATATCCAACACCACGTACGGTTGTTATGCGATTACCATCTTCTTTGAGCTTTGCTCGTAATGTACGAATATGAACATCTACCGTTCTTGTTTCACCATAGTATTCAACTTCCCAAATTTTATTTAATAGTGTTTCTCTTGTATAAACAATACCTGGATGAGAAATAAATAGTTTTAACAACTCATATTCTTTTAGCGTTAATTCAATGTTATCTCCATTGATCTTAACAATATGAGAATCAAGATCCATTTCAATATTTCCAGAAGATAAAGAATTACTAACAGATTTATTACTTCTTCTTAATACTGCTTTGATTCTAGAAACCATTTCCATCATTCCAAATGGTTTGGCTAAATAATCATCAGCACCAGTATCTAATCCTTTGATTTTGTCATATTCTTCACCTTTTGCGGAAGCAATGATAACAGGAATATCCATTGTATCGGGATTCTTCTTTAATTTTGTTAAGATGGAAATACCATCTTCATCTGGTAACATGATATCTAATAAGATCAAATCAGGTTTTTCATTCTTTAATTCTAAGAAAAATGTTTTACCATCTTCAAACCCTTTTGATTCAAAACCAGTAGATTGTAAAGTGTATGTTTCAATTTCTCGAATACTTTTATCATCTTCTATACAATATATCATCGTCATATATGTACCATCCTTCATACAAATAGTATGTTCCTTATGTAAAATACTATACAATCCAATTGTAAAAATTGTGTAAACTATTTTACATTTCTTGTATTTATGTAAAGAAAAACAAAAATCATCACAATTAAATATTCTTTTTGATTAAAACACCATATTCTATATAATATTTTTTATCAAAATGTACAATTTTCATATTTGGATGTGCATTTGCCCATTTGTCGTATGTTAAAAGAAGGTAGTTGTTTTGGACGCATTCATTAAATAAATTTGGAGTATAACTAATATTAGAATCTCTAATCGTTAAAGGAATATTTAATTCTAAAATTTCATGTCTAATTTTATCTGATATTTCATTGTAACCTTGATGCATCATAATAAGTGTTTGATTTTCTAATGTACGATAACTAATTGTATTATATTTTGCGAGTGAATTCGTGATAGGAACTGCTAAACAGATTTCAGTATCATCTAAATAATAAAAATCAAGGAGTGGATCATTGATTTCTACTTCTTTTGGAATGCATAAACAGTTGATTATATCATCTTCAAATAGTTGGAATATATCTTTAAAATCAGAAATGAAAGGTGATATTGGCACAAGTTTGACTTTGTTAGATACGTTGTGT
>CAVHRL010000121.1:0-4034 GCA_963638375.1 Lachnospiraceae bacterium | reverse complement strand
TCTGACGACAGAGGAATGATGAATGTAAGAAATTACTAGAAAAAATGAATGAGTGTTGTGTTAAAAAACAAGCACGGGAGTATATAAATGAAAAAATATTTAACGGATAAAAATAAAAAAATATTATTTTTAATTCTAAAAGTGATGTGTGTATTAGCTTGTTGTTTTTATTTGAGAAGAGTCTTTACTAATATGAGTCGACATAGTGGCACTTTTTTGAATGTTTATATCATTACATTTGTGTTAGCTTTTTTTTGTGTGCTATTTTATGCGTATTCTTGTTTTCGTAAATTGAAAACAGAACGCATGTTTTTAGTGATTGCAGGTTTGTTTGGCACGATTTTGATGATTTTATTGCCAGTTAGAGTTGCTCCAGATGAAACAAAACATGCGATGACAAGTTATAAGATTTCTGATTGGGTATTACAAGTTAATAAGCCAAGTGATGATTTCTTTTATATGCGCCAATGTGACGTAGATATGTTTGCGAATGACTGGAATCTAGAGTGGGATCCTTCTTTACAATCATATGAAGAGTATTATGAAAAGATATTGGCAACAAATGAGAATACAGAACTTGTTCAAATGGATTTGTCGATGGGATTAAATGCAAGTGAACTAGCTTATACATTTTCTTCATTAGGAATAACAGTTGGTAGATTGCTTGGATGCAATGCATTTATGACATTAATGCTTGGTAGAATCTTTAATTTTATAATGTATTTACTGTTGATTTATTATGCAATCAAGATGATACCGATTGGGAAACAATTAATGGCAACAATTGCTTTATTTCCAGTTGCTTTACAACAAGGAATGTCATATTCTTATGATTCGCCTATCATTGCGACTTGTTTATTTTTGACAGCTTGTGCAATTCATTTCTATTATCAAGGACTAGAAGGAATCAAACATAAAAAGATATTTTGTTTAATTTGGTTGTTATTTGCGCTATTTATTGTCTATGTAAAATCACATGCTTATATTTTCGTGAGTTTATTATCTGTTATTGCGATTTTAAAACATTTTGGATGTTTAAATAAAACAGTAATGAAATGGATCTATCGTATTGTATTAGGAATTGTATTGCTGATTTTAATCATTTGTTTATGGGATAAATTTGTTGGGGTTCCACAATTGTTGGTGGAAGATACAACTGCAGAAATCTATTCGCTTGCATGGGTTATCAATCATCCTTATCAAACAGCATGTTTGTATTTAAATACATTTATCCAACTTGGGTCATTCTATTACACAACAATGATATCTGCGGCATTGGGATGGTTGAATTTGATGATGCCATATAAGGTGTTGTTTGTATATTCGTGCATTTTAGTATTCAATCTAGTGAAGCGAGAGAATGAGAAGTATGAAGTGGACGAAGTGTTGAGGTTTTTCTTGCTTGGTGCATTTGTTGTAACGCTATTATGTATTATGTTAGGTCTATTGACTGGCTGGACACCGGTTGGCCAAGGAACAGTTGGTGGTGTGCAAGGTAGATACTTGATACCGGTTGTATTTCTTTTATTGATTGCGTTTAGGATTAATAAAATAACAATTCCAAATAAATTAGACATTTTATGCAATGCAGGAATGATTTGTGGGCTATTATCAGTCATAAATGTATTATTGAACCGTTTTTAATTGCATAAATATCGCATTATTGTAAAATATCATGGTTGAATTAGGGGAAAAGAGAATGAAGAAATTATTGTTATTTGTTTTATCTATATTCATGATGGTTGAGATGCAATTACAACCAGTAATGGCGGTTAATGAAGAGGAACCTCAAGCTACTGAAGTTACTTCTGAAGAACAAGCAGAAGAAAATCAGGAAGAAGAAACTACTACTGATGAAGAAACAACAGAAGTTATTGAAGTAGAAGAACAACAATCTTCAGAAAGTGAAACTTTAGAAGAAAAAATTGAGGAACAAACTACTGAAGTACAAGAAACTATAACAACACCAGAAGAAGCTTCTGAGGGGAATGAAGATTCTGATGTAGCTATTATTAGTGAAGAGGAAGAGCAAGGTAGTACAGGTGGAGATGGTGAAGAACAAACACAATCTTATACAGAAATCCAAATGCATCGTTTATACAATCCTTATTCAGGTGAACATTTTTATACAGGAAGTTATGAAGAATTTGATTATCTCTGGAATCTAGGATGGGAAGATGAAGGAATTGGATGGGTTGCACCATCTTATTCTGAATATCCTGTTTATCGTTTATATAATAGAAATGCAGGCGAACATTTCTTTACATTGAGTGAAAGTGAAAGAGATAACTTAGTGAAAAAAGGTTGGAATTACGAAGGGATTGGATGGTATTCTGCTGGAGCTGATTGGCAAGGCGCTGCACCACTTTACCGTGAATATAACCCAAATGCATTTGCGAATAATCATAATTATACAATTGGTTTAAACGAACATAACTATTTAGTAAGTATTGGTTGGAGAAATGAAGGGATTAGTTGGTACGCAGTAAATAATTATTCTGCAGCAGGTACCAGAGAACACCCAAAGCCAGCTACACCAACATATTATTCTCAAAGAGATCCGAGATGGTCCGGAGCAGTGTATAATGGATATAGCTTATATAGTACAGGTTGTGTTCCTACATCTGTAGCGATGGTGGTAGATGGATTCTTACATAACGGAGTGACACCAAATGTTGCGGCAGATTATTTGGTTACAACTGGTGAATTTGCTGGAAGAAAACATGGTGGATCTGGTTTAGCTATCAAGTACGGAGCAGAACATTGGGGTCTAAAGACAACAGGCATTGATAACTACAATACATTGGTTGATTGCTTAAATGCTGGAAATATTGTTATCTTCCAAGTTGGTGCAGGTACTTTTACTTCTCGTGGTAGTACACACGCAATTGTTTTGTTTAGAAATTCTGATGGAAATACATGTGTATATGATCCATGGAATGCACATAATGGTTGGTACAGCATTGCGATGATTTGGAACCAAAGAAGTACAAGTAGTTATGACTGGACTGGTGGCTATGTTGGATATGGCATTTATCAATAGTGCCAAATGGTGAATGTATGAAAACGAGTAAGAATATCATTATTGGTTGTGTAATTGGTGTATTGTGTGTTTGTTTGGGAGTTGGATTCTTTCTGTATATGAAGAATTCAAATACAACAAATCAAATAACAGTTAAAGTATTTACAGAAAGTAGTTTGAATGATTATCAAACATTAACATTGGAATATAGTAATTCTGAAGTTGATCCTTTGAGTTATTTGAAAGATACAAAAGATGCTTCTGTTTATCCAACATCTATTTCTTTACTTGAAGTAGGTGAAAAACAAATCACTTATACAATTGGAGAAGAAGTTATCAATTGTACATTTGTGATAAATGATACGAAAGCACCTGTGATTACATTGAATAGTGATAGTGTTGAAGTAGATACATTAGATGGTTATGATTTGAATACGAATGTACAATCTGTAGAAGATCCTGTAGATGGACCACTTGTGAAATTCGATACAGAACCTGAAAAGTTAACGGATTCAATTGATGGTAAAGTCTATGATACTGGATGGTATACTGTTACAAATGTAGATAATACAGTAACAGTACACGCAAGTGATAATCATGGTAATACTACAGAACAAACCTATACAATCCAAGTGAATGAATCAGAAGATACAGAAACACATATGTATTCTTATCAACTTGTTGATTTATCTGGAATAGAAGATGAATCTAATTGGATAGAAATTGATTCCAATGACTGGTATTATTCTGCTTGTTCTTATCATAGTAGTAAATATCAAACAGTGAATGAAGCTTTACAAGATGTTGTGAATCATGAAGCTTCAATTGGAAATACAGACAATGTTGAAAATGAAGCACGCATATTCTGCGTGAAGAATGCAGATGGTAAAGTGATTTATTATCAAGCTGGATTCGAAGATTAGGTATTGTGAAAAAAATGGGATTGTGATATCCTAATTACGCACTTTCTTTATGCACGTATAGAGGCATAAGGCAGAAGGGAGATTGAATA
>CAVHRL010000120.1:0-4061 GCA_963638375.1 Lachnospiraceae bacterium | reverse complement strand
GAAGGTAAAGCTTCTGGGTTAAAGAATGAAAAGATTGCCATCTCTAAAACAATGATTGAAGAAAACTTTACTAATGAAATGATTTCAAAAATCACCAAATTATCATTAGACGAAGTGATAGAATTGCGAAAAAGCTGTAAATAATCACTTATTTACAGCTTTTATTAAACGAATCGCTTGTTCAGCAGTATTTTTTACATTTTGATAAGCATTGTTTGTATCCATTGCTTCTTGTAATGTCGTAACTTTTTGTAAAACAGGAAAATATGCATCAATTCCATATTTATTACATGCGTATGCATTTTCTACACATCCAGCAAATGCAATGACTGGAATGCCATATTTTTTTGCATGCTTTGCCACTCCAATTGGAGCTTTTCCCATAGACGTTTGATGATCTATTCTTCCTTCACCTGTAATAATTAAATCTGCATCTTTGATCTTTTCATCAAACTTTAATTCATCCAAAACAATGTCGATACCGCTCTTTAATTCCGCATTCAAAAAGGTATGAAATGCAAAGCCCATTCCACCAGCAGCACCACTTCCTTCAAGTGTTTCATCTGCATTCGGGTAATACTTCTTTGTGATATTAGAGTAGTGTTGCATCCACTCATCCATATTTAAAATCATTTCTTTTGTTGCGCCTTTTTGTGGCCCATAAATGTAAGAAGCACCATTTTCACCACAGAGAGGATTATTTACATCCGATGCGACATAAAATGAACAATCTTTTAATCTTGGATCCGCCTTTTGTCCGTCTATTTCGGTAATATCTTTAAGACCAATAGCGCCAAGTTGAATTTCATTTCCTTCGTGATCTAAAAAATGAAAACTTAATGCTTGTAACATACCAACACCACCATCATTTGTTGCGGAACCACCAATTCCAACAATAAACTTTCTACAGCCTTGTTCTATTGCATCTTCTATGATTTCTCCAACTCCATATGTTGTTGTGTGATACGGATTTCTTTCTTTTTCTTCTAATAAAGGTAGACCAGATGCCGCACTCATTTCAATGATTGCGATATCTTTTACAATACCATATTCGCTTTTTACCTTGCGTTTTAAAGGGCCATAAACAGAGATGCATCGTTTCTTACCCTGCATTCCTTCTACAAGTGCATCTACCGTTCCTTCACCTCCATCTGCCAAAGGAATAATATCAACTTGTATCGTTGGATCTACTTTTTGAATACCTTCTTTTACAGCGTTAGAAACTTGCATAGAAGATAAACTTCCTTTAAAGGAATCCATTGCGCAAACAATTTTCATTGTACGGCCTTCACTAAATTTTTAACAAGTTCCACATCCACTACGTCATAATCATTAGTATGTGGTTCTGTTAAATAAGCGTATGTTACGGAATCAGATGAAGTTGTTGGATCTGTTTGATAATTCTTACAAGAAGAATGGACTTGATTAACGCCTGTTTGTTCAATCACTTCTTTTGCGTTTTGTGCGTTAATTCCTGAACCAGGTAATATTTCAATCTTTTCTCCATATTGTGCTTGTAATTGTTGAATTAAATTCATTCCATCTTTTGCCTTAGCTTGTTGACCACTCGTTAGGACTCTATCTACACCCAAGTCAGTTAAAATATCCATTGATAAAAATGGATCTGGTGTCACATCAAATGCCCTATGAAAAACAGCCTCTTTTCCATAAGAATGAATGAAATCAACCATCTTTTCTACATATGGTAAACAAATATTTCCATCTTCTTGTAAGAAACCAAAAGCAATTCCATCAGCTCCATTTTCTAATAATATCTCAGCGTCTTCTAACATCGTTTCAAATTCACTCTGACTATAACAAAAACCAGCAGCACGAGGTCGATCCATACAGATTACTTTTAATTCTGTATCTCGTTTCACTCTTTTTAAAGTCGCAAGTGTTGGTGTTAAACCACCTACACTTAATGCGCTATTAAGTTCTACTCTTTTTGCGCCACCATTATACGCAGCTATGCAATCTTCATAACTACCACAACAAACTTCTACAATATTCTTCATACAATTCTCACTTTCTAACAAGAGGTGCTGTTCTTGTTTTCATATACTCATCCATCCATTCTTTTGATGCGATTGTAAATGTCATTTTTCCATTTTCATCTTTTTTTGCAAGATAAACCGTTGGTTCTTGTTTCTCATTTGTCACTACAAAAGAAAAACCATCTATATTTGTTGCACATCCCCATTCACCATTACAATTCATAGCAATCAAAGACATATCTCCTGATTTCCCTCTACGCTTTTTAAGTTCTTCATCAAATTCAAAAACCACCTTTTCACAAGCTTCTTGAGGATGCATGCCTTCCTTCATACAACGCACGATTTCATAACTAACGCATCCCTTCATAACATCTTCACCAAGACCTGTCGCACTGGCTCCACCTACTTGTGAATCCACATAGAATCCTGCACCACAAACAGGTGAGTCTCCAAGTCTTCCTGGATGTTTCATAAATAAGCCAGACGTACTTGTAGCACTCGCCATATGTCTATTTTCATCTAGCGCAATCATACAAACCGTATCATGTCCACTGTATGGTTTAATTTCTTCTTGGAGTTCTTTCAATCGATTTTCATAGTGAATTTGTGCTCGTTCCGTCAACATCTTTTTTCTAACGAATCCATGTTCTTTTGCGTACTGTTCTGCACCACTTCCAACCAAAAAATTATTGACATCATATTTCATTAAAGAACGTGCTATGGAAACTGGATTTGCATAATCTTTCACAGCTCCAACAGCACCAAACTCTAATGTATCACCATCCATAAACGAAGCATCTAATTCAACGACTCCTTCTTTATTTGGTAGTCCTCCGTATCCAACACTTTTATAATATTCAAAATCTTCTACATCTTTCACTGCCTCTTCTAATGCATCTTGACAATTACCATGATTTTTTAAGATTTCATTTCCTTTTTGAACACCTTCTAAAGCCATTCTCCATGTAGCAATCATTCCATACATATTAGGTTCTCCTTCTTTTGTATAATATCATTTCTCACAACAATTCCATTGTCAATCATTCCTTTTCAGAATACAATTGCATGCAGAGGTAATTATATGGAAATGAATCAATACGCAAAAGAAATCTGTGATCAATTGCATCAATTAACCGCAATTGCTTCACCAAGTGGCTACACAAATAAAGCCGCACAATATGTTAAAGAAACACTAGAAGCGCTTGGATATGAACCACGTATCACGAGAAAAGGAAATATAGAATGTACATTAGGTGGTGAAGGAAATCCACTTGTATTAGCTGCTCATATTGATACTTTAGGTGCTATGGTTCGTAGCATTAAATCTAATGGCAGATTAAAGCCAACAACGATTGGTGGACATCAATGGTCTACTGCAGATGGTGAAAACTGTATGGTATTTACTAGAAGCGGAAAAATGTATACAGGTGTTGTATTAAACAAAGAACCTAGTGCACATGTTGCAGATCAGAAAGTAGATACACTTGAAGCAAACATGGAAATTCTTTTAGACGAAAATATTTCTTCTAAAGAAGATGTTGAAAAATTAGGAATTGAAACTGGTGATATTATCGCAATGGACCCTAAGACTACAGTTACAGAAAGTGGTTATATCAAATCTCGCTTTTTAGACGATAAACTTTCCGCTGCCATTTTGATTACACTAGCGAAATGGATCAAAGAAGAAAAGATAGTACTTAATCGTAAAGTGACAATCATCTTAACATGCTTAGAAGAAGTAGGATTTGGTGGCAGCAATGTTCCAAGTGATACAGAAGATATGTTATCTGTTGATATGGGATGTGTTGGTGATGATCTAGGTTGCACAGAAAGAATGGTGTCTATTTGTGCCAAAGATTCTGGTGGACCATACAACTATGATTTGATTACAGAACTACATTCCATCTGTAAACAATACAACATCGATTATGCCATTGATATATATCCACATTATGGAAGTGATGTAGAAACAACATTAAGAGCTGGATATGATATCCGTCATGGTTTGATTGGACCTGGCGTTTATGCATCTCATAACTACGAAAGAAGTCATGTCGATGGTGC
>CAVHRL010000119.1:0-4144 GCA_963638375.1 Lachnospiraceae bacterium | reverse complement strand
AATATACTGTGTCTTAACCGTATCAATGGCAGACGAAAGTCTGAGGGAACACAAGCCCTTAGAAGCCACATCTATAACACGTAGTGCTTAGATGTGGTAGTTCACAAGTTGAATCAAATGATTAAAGAACTAATGAAAGAAAAGAGAGATTATGAAGAGTTAAATAAAAAACAACAAGAAAACATTCGTAATCTAGAAATTTCTTTAAATAAATCAAAAGAAAATAATGAAAATCGTGTACTCAATTTAGAAGAAAAATACAAACAAAAATCAAATGAAGCTTATGAATTACAAGAAAAAAATAAAGTTCTACATGAAAAACTTAGTAATAAGTCATCGTCTAATGAATCTGTAAATAGAATTGTTTTATTACAAAGAACAGAACAAGATAAATGGGATGGAGAAACTTCTGCGTTTATTAGAAATGCTTTAGAAGTAGCATTAAAATCAGCACATGAAGGCAGTCGTAGATATGATGTTCTTAAGGATGTTTTAGAAAGTTCCTTTGGCAATGAAGAAAATGAACTCAAGAAGAAGTCAGAAGTGATAAAAAAATCTGTAAAAGGGTTTAGAAATTTATCAGAAATAAAAGATGATTTAGCTAAAGAAGGATTTTTAGTAGAAAAAGGAGAATCAGGCCACGCTAAAATAAAGTATCCAAATGATGATCGTTATATTATTACTTGTGCGAGCACGCCTTCTGATGTTAGAGCAGGTGATAATGTTGCGCAATTGATTATTAAAAAAATTTTGTGATTTATTTGTGGGATTTCAGGAGAAAAAAATGATAGAAAAATTAAATTTAAGACCGTCAACAGAAATTAAATTGCGTTTGATGATTAACGTATTAACACAACCACCTTTCACATGTGAAATGAATAGATTTAAGCTGATTCACGAATCATTCAAAGAAATCGATAAAATGTTTAAAAAGAAATAAATTATTTTAGGCGATAGTATATGATTTATACAAAGTTAGTTAGAAAAGCATGTGATATTTTATATGAAGCTCATAAAGATGATAGAGATAAGGGTGGTTATCCTTATGTATTTCATCCATTTTATCTTGCGACCCAAATGGATAGTGAATACTCTACGTGCGTAGCATTATTACATGATGTTATTGAAGATCATTCTGATACGTATTCTTTTGAAAGCTTAGAAAAAGAAGGTTTTCCTACTGAAATTATTAGTGCACTACGATTACTAACACATAAAGAAGGTGTTCCATATATGGAATATATCAAAACAATTAAAACAAATGATATTGCGACAAAAGTGAAGATTGCAGATTTAAAACATAATTTAAATTCTGATAGAACAGATGGTGTTTTACCATCTAAATATGATACATATGTTAAAGCATTAAAATATCTATCAGACGATAATGATAGATATTAGTTTTTTCTGCTTTGTATTTTAGAAAAACAATTACATATAATTGTAGAAAGTGTACATGATGAATCAAATACATAATGATCTATATGGCGATTTTCAAGGAATCGGAGATGGTGATATTCTTTATGAGAAGATTCGTATTGATAATTCTTCTGGTATTCTTGTTTTTAGAAATGTTAAAGAAGCACCGGAACAACTTTATCGTTACCAGAAACATTGTCAGAATGTCATTGAAATTTTATATCCACAAACGAATCAGATTTCTATTTGGTTGAATGGTAAGGAATTTTTGGTTCAACCAAAAGAAGTTTTTATTGTGAATCCAGGTGCAGTGCATTCTCCAGGTTCTCCAGAAGGTGTTACACATATAGATACATATATTTTGTTTGTAGATGAAAGTGCATTTAAATTTTTAGATAAAAATATTTCTTTTAAAGAAGATGTTATCCCTAAAGGAAATGTTCAGAAAAGTCTTGATCTTATCGTTGATGCATATGAACATGGAAATGAAATGCAATTGACAGGTAGTCTTATGTATTTTCTTGGTACTCTAAAAAAAGAGGGATATTTGATTGAATCAAAACTAGTTGTAGAAAAAAGAATCATTCGTGTATTGAATTATATAGAAGAATATTATTGTGACTGTAATCTATCTCCGTATGATATCGCAAGTAAAGAAAATATTTCATACAGTCATTTTATTCGTGAGTTTAAAAATGCTATGGGTATTTCTTTTAAGAATTATCTTACGCAACTTCGTTTGAATTACTCCTTATATGATCTTAGATATACAAATCTATCAATCACAGAAATTGCGATGAAAAATGGTTTTGTGGATGTACAAGCATTAATTAGAGCATGTCATAAGAAGTTAGGTATTAGTCCTGGCAAGTATAGGGAGAGATTTTGATAATAGAATGTGATAGATTTTAAAAAGTAAAATGAAAGCGTTTTCTCTATACTTCTGTGTATGGAGGGAATGATATGAATCATTTAAATAAATCAATTTCTATTACTTTAGCGTTATTACTTACAACGGGATGTTCTAATGCTCAGGTTTCTGTAGGTTCGACAAGTACATCAGAAACAACAGATAGTTCAAATGTGGAGGAAACATATACACCACCAACTAGTTCTGGATATGATGCTAAAAAACCTGGAAGAATTGCATATACCGCAGATGGTAATGCACATGATCAAGATGACTGGGCAGCTACTCCTGGATCATTATCTATCCTTAGTGCAGTTGGGTTGCAAGGAGCACTTGTACATTACGACTACAACGATAACACTGCTGATCACACAGATGTATTCCCAATGAGCTTTACACAGGAAATGAGAGATTCTGTGACAAATGCTGCGTATTTCTTTGGCTATGACGTAGATGATCTTGTAGGTGAGACAACGGACAGTATCTTCTATGATGTATCTTTATATGAACAAAATGCAATTGATCATCTTGCATCGGAAATTGAAAAATCAACAGAGGATGATCCATTATACATTATTCTTGGAGGACCAGCTGAAATTGTTTATCAAGCAATGGAAAAAGCTGAAAAAGGAAAAGAATATGTCACAGTTATTTCACATTCACAATGGAATGAGTGGGCTGAAGCAGATGGCTCTTGGTGTAAAAGAGGACTTAAAGATGGATTGCATACATTAGAACAATGCGGTGTTAGTATTGAAAATGGAAATCTTATTCGTATTCAAGACCAAAATGCTGTGACTGTTGGAGAAGAAAAAACACCAATGTTGTGTATTACTTCTGATAAAACAAAAGATGAACAGACGGAAGAAGATTTCAATGAATTATATGCAAATGTTCAATGGATGAAAGAAGCAAAAAATCTAGGTCTTAATTATATCTATCAACGTTTAGTTGATATGACAAAAGAAGAAGATGATACTGATAAATGTGATATGTCTGATGCAGGTATGATGCTTTACTTATTGGATGGTCTACAAGAAAATGATTACTCAACATTAGAAGAATGGTATGAACAACATGATTTCTTGGATGCAGATAATCGCACTGATAAAACATTGACAGCAGATCAATTAAATAAAGATGTTCTTGAAGTGGCATATTTAGATGCTATTGAAGTTAATGAAGGTAATGAAGTAAAACTTCCTGAGTCAGTTGAAATTACATTAGGCGATAATGAAACAGTCACAAAAGCTTCTGTAAAGTGGAATTTAGACGCAACTGATTTTGAAAAAGCTGGCGTTTATGTTTGTAAAGGAACATTACAATTGAGTGATGGAGTAACAAATGCAAAAGGACATTCTGCTTATCTAGTTGTTCGTGTAATAGAAAAATAAATACATATTTAATTGGCTAGAAGAATTGCTTAGATAGCAAGCAACTTGAACAAAAACCACACTTTATGATTATAACCATATTGTGTGGTTTCTTTTTGTGCATCATGCTCGGCGCACACAAAAAAGAATCCCATTTCTGAGATTCTAATCATTGATTAAGCATTTCTCTTCTTGAAGAAGAATAGTAATCCAATTGCTAATACAGATACAACTGCTACACCACTATATAGTGCAACATTCATGTTATCTGCAGTAGAAGGTGTTTTAGATGCTTTTGGTGTATCTGTATACATCACTGCATATGTTGAGAACTTATCTGTTTCAAATGTGATTGTCTTACTTTCAACATCAAATGTTGCAGGTAATACATCAACTGCTCCGTTGTGGATTCTTACTACTTGATATGTTCTTTCTACTGTAT
>CAVHRL010000118.1:0-4151 GCA_963638375.1 Lachnospiraceae bacterium | reverse complement strand
CGCAACTGTTCGATGAATGACTTCAGTGGCATTTTTGTTTAGTGATGAATTGACTAATGTATTTTTAATATAATTAGATTCTTTACATTCATGAACAATACATCTTCTAATATCAGTTTCTTCTCCTACGATTCGATATCCATCTAAATGAGAGTGATTTAATTCTAATGAATATTTGCTTAAAACAGGTTTGATATCTTTCAAAATATTTCTGATTAATGATGGAGAACTGTTGAGTTCTTCAGCTAAATCGTAGATGTTGATGTTTTCATCTGTAAGGATCAAGCGAGATAGAATATATCGTTGTCTGAAAATTGGATCATCCATAACAGTGGCGCCACTTTGTAAATTGAGAAATGAATTGAAAGCTTCTGAATCATGGATAATAATAGAGGAACCAACACATTGCTTTGTGACAATGGTTGCGCCATGTTCAGCAATGATTTCCTTTAACATTCCAACATATTTTTTTACAGTTTTTTCTGATAAATTTAAAGAAAATGCTAGTTGTTTATATGTGACAGGTTCAGTTTGTTCTAATAAAGTGTTTAGTATTTTTTCGTCAATTCTCATATACTAAGTATAACTTATAAAAGTTAACATTTTTTGACAAAAGTTCCTTTTTAAAAAGGTAAAACTTTGCGTCATTGAAAAATAAAAAAAGGTATAACAGAAGTGTAGAGAAGAGATATGGGAAAGAAAATATACATATTATTGGTTTGTGCTGGAGGAAATTCTACAAGTCTTTTAATGAATAATATGGAGAAAGACTTAAGAAAAGATGAAAACTGGCATATCGATGCAGAAGGATATAGTCAAATACCAACAATCATAGGAAAGTACAATTATGTATTGATTGCTCCACAAGTGAAATTTAAAACGCAGGAAATTAAAAAGCTTGCAGAGCAGATTGGTGATATTACTGTGATTGATATTCCGTCAGATGATTATGCTTCGTGTGATGGTGAAAGAATTAATAATTTGATACGTAACTTTTCCGACTCTGATACTCAAATAACTGAAAGGGGAAAAGACAATATGTCTGAAAACAAACAAAAACAAGGCTTTATGGACAAGCTATCTGATTGGATGATGCAGTATCTTGTACCTGTTGCCAACAAAATTGGGAATCAACGTCACTTAGCAGCAATAAGAGATGGATTAACCATCATTATTCCTGCAACAATTGTTGGAGGTTTTGCGATTCTGTTAGCTGTACCTCCAATTCCAGCTACGATTACAGAAGGAACAAATTTCTTCTATGCATTCTTACTTGCATGGAAGTCCTGGGCTACAACAAATTCTGCAATACTAATGACACCATATTATTTGACGATTGGTATTGTATCTGTTTATGCAGTGTGTGGTGTATCTTATATGCTAGCAAAGCATTACAATATGAATGCCTTAAATAACATGGTTTCTGCGTTACTTGTATATCTAGTTATATCTGGTGCAATAGATTTGGAAACAACAACATTAAGTATTTCAAGACTTGGTGCAGGTTATATGTTTGCGGCAATGTTAGTCGGTATTCTAGTTGTTGAGATTACACGTGCATTTGATGTTCATAATATCAAAATCAAACTACCAGATAGTGTTCCACCAAATGTGGCTGGACCTTTCAATGTATTGATCGCATTAGTATTTAACGTAGTTTTATTCACAGTCGTTAATTTATTACTTACAAATTTTACTGGTGGTGGAATTCCAGATTTGATTTATACGATTTTCACACCATTGATGCATGCAACAAGTTCTTTACCATCCATCTTGATTCTATCATTCTTATCTGGTTTATTCTGGTTCTTCGGTATTCATGGAGATAACATGATGGGAGCAATTACAACTCCAATTACTACAGCGGCTTTAGCAGCAAATGCTGAAGCAATGGCTGCAGGCCAACCTCTTCCATATATCTATGCAGGTGCAATGACAGCTGTATGGGGCGGATGGTTATGTGGAAATTGTGCTATGAATATTTTACTATTACTAACGGCTAAGTCTGCAAGAATCAAGTCTTTATCGAAGGTTGCAGCAGTTCCTGCTTTCTTCAATATTGCTGAACCATATGTATTTGGTTTACCAGAAGTATTAAATCTTTATTACTTCATTCCAGCAAATATTTGTATGGTATTAAATATCTCAGTTTATTATTTCTTGGCATCAGCAAATATTGTTGGTAGATTCTATGTGTCATTACCATTTACAACACCTGCACCTTTACAAGCCTTCTTAGCTTCAGGCGGTGATGTGAAATGTCTTCTCTTAGCAATTGTACTATTGTTAGTTGATATGGCTATCTTCTTCCCATTCTTAAAAGCATATGATAATTCTGTTATCAAGGAAGAAAAGGAAGCTTCTAAAAATTAAAAATTAAATGAGGAGACGAAAGTCTCCTTTCAACATAGGAGTTATATGGAATTTTACACAAATGAAAAAGTAACAGAACATATTACAAGAATACGTGCCTTTTGGGATGATGCATGCATGTATTATATTCGAGGGAAAAACAAGGGATTATTGATTGATACGGGATATGGGTTTGGACATTTGAAAGATTATGTGGATACTTTAGCGAAACAACCATATAAAGTCGTTTTGTCTCATGGACATTTAGATCATGCTGGCGGAGCTGGAGAGTGGGAAGAAGTCTACATGAATTCATTTGATTTGGATTTATATCATAAGCATAGTGATATTCAAGAAAGAAAGAATTTTCTAAAAAATTATGTTCATGATTTAGATGATTATGATTTAGATATGTTTGTAGAAAAACATGATGATAATTTTGAAGAGTTATCAGATGGCGATGTGTTTAATTTAGGAGATGTCAATGTAAAAACGATTTATGCTCCAGGACATACGCATGGAATGATGGTATTCTTAGTTGAAGAAGATAGAACAATAATATTTGGTGATGCATGTGGTGTTTTTACTTTATTCTGTATGCCAGAAGCAACTTCACTAGAAGAGTATTTAGACACATTGAGAAAATTAAAAGATTTAATGCCTCAGTATGATTGTATTTTAAGACAACATGGGACTTGTGAATCACCATTGTCATTAGTAGATGAAAATCTAGAAATTGTTAAATCCATCATAGACGGTACAGATGATCATCAACCATATGAATTTAATGGAACAAAATGTTATGTTGCTCGTAAAATAGATTTAAATACAAGAGGGCAAAGAGTGGATGGAAAAGAAGGAAATGTGATTTATATTTCTTCAAAAATTCATAAAGGAGCAGAGAAATGAAGATACAGGAAGTTATCGATAAAATTAAAGGCTATTCTAGAGGAATTACATCGGAAGGGAAACCAATTGATGACGCTACAACAAGAGATCAAGTTTTATATGGAGAAACAGACAAAGAATGTACGGGGATTGTAACAACTTGTTTTGCATCTGTAGATGTTATTAAAAAAGCACATGAATTAGGTGCGAATCTAATCATTCCGCATGAAGCTTTGTTTTGGAATCATGGTGACCATCAAGATTGGTTGTTAGAACAAAAGAATAGTGTTTACCTAAGAAAAAAAGAACTACTTGATGAATATGAAATTACCGTTTGGAGGAATCATGACTATATTCATTCTGGATTACCAGACGGCAATGGTGGTTGGTATGATGGAATCTTTAGAGGTTTCTTTCATGAAACTGGTCTAGAGCAATACTATGTTCCAAAAATTGGTGCACCTGTAAAGTATGCAGGCATGCCAATTAATCTTGTATTTCCAGAGGGAATTAAAGTGAAAGATTTAGCACAAAAAATTATTCAAGGCGCTAATTTAAACGGTATTCGAACTATAGGTGATCTAGACACAATTGTCAATCGTGTATCGATTCCAATGCACTGTATTGGTTTTGCGGATAAAGAAACCATCACAACTTTAGATATGATGCATACAGATTGCCTGATAACAATGGAATTGATTGATTATACAGTCAACGAATATATGAGAGATGGCATGATGCTGGGAGACAATAAAGCTATACTTGCTGTTGGACATTTTAATGTAGAAGAACCAGGTATGAAATATATGTTAAGGTGGTTGCCGGAAGCATTAGGTACGAAAGATATTCCATCAACATTTGTGCAGTCTGGAGATATGAATACATTTATTCTGAAATAAATGTAAACTTTT
>CAVHRL010000117.1:0-4181 GCA_963638375.1 Lachnospiraceae bacterium | reverse complement strand
TCATAATAAAAACCCCTCTAGTTGATGTTGTTCAACTTTTGGGGTTCACTACATTCTTCAAAGGCATTTTCTATTCTTTGATTGGATTGTTTTCTAGCATGATTCACATCAAATTTATATTTCTTTAGAATTTGTTGTGTTTTTTCTAATAGAAGTGTTTCTTTATTCCAATCTGATTTTCTTGTGAAAAGATTGATTCTAGCATTCGTATTTGTTTGCATATATTTCATAAATATAACAATCAACTTTTCAAACACTTCATCTTCTAATTCATCTACTGGAATTAATATATTTTGTTGTTTTAATTGTAAGCTATGTCCAAAATCAACACGAGAATCAAATGGTGTGATATCAATCCACTTAGCCTTTGTATGTATTTGATTTAGTCCAATCTTTTCAAATACATTTTTTGAATTCACAACAACACATTCAGATTCTTTAACCAATTGATACGAAAATTCATTTTCACTAGGAATACAACGCGAGTTATAAAAAGATAAGATCTTCTTTCTTTCGTTTAAGACCTGTGTGAGTAAGTGAGAATGTAAATCATGCATCGCAATACAATAAATAGAATCTTTTTCATTCAATTGAACATAATTCATGAATACTTCTTCTATAATCTCTGAAATATCTCCATATCTTTGTTTTTGAAAGGAAAAACAATATTCATTTTGATTATATTGAATGACATAAGAAGGTGTTAATGGATTCACTTCAACATGACCATCCTCATATTGGCAGATTCTCCATTTACCACTTTCATCTAAATATTGAATATAACTCCATTTCTGATTACGATATACCATTGTTGAAGATAAAAATCCTCGATCATCATAAATATTCTTTCTTCTAAGTTCATTATTTTCATATAAATCAACTTGAATCATATTTCCATCTTCACCAAATTCAATCGTGGCATATTTTTCATTATCTTTTATAGCAACGATATCAAATGGTGTATATTGAAATTCAATATTTTCTGGCCAAGCTAAATCATGAAAGGAAAATACTGCAGAACTTTTTAATTGAATACCTTGTATGACATCAAACACAGACCAATATTCACTATGTAATAAACCTTGACGATGTAAAAAATGACGATAGTTTGGAGAATATTGTAATAATATCGTTTGAGCATCAAATGAACTCTTACGATCGAATAATTGTAATTGTTTAACTGTATCATCTACTTCAGTATGCATTCTTCTTGTATACCAAATCTGTTCATTTTCTTTCCAATCATTTTTAGAATACCATGCAGGAATAAAATAAATCATACATCATCCTCCTATAGAAAAAATCGATACGAATCAAATTTTCGATAACCATTGATTTCATTTAGTAAATTAGAAAATATACTTACTAACATCATCAAAGAAGAAGGAAGCATCGCAACTTGTTGATTTAAATTTGTATCAATTGCCAAAAAGAATGAAATTCCCATACAACATGCCATCACAAATCCACTCAACAAGCTTAATATAAATATGACAAGTCTAAAGTAACGTAATGTAACTTTCCCAGCATAAACATTTACAATACTATCGCCAGCTCTTTGTAAGTTTCTCGCAAGATCATCTGGAGATAACATGATAAAAGAGAAAAGAATTGTAAATAATAGAATAATGAATAAATAAATCCATACTCCTGTTACTTCATTCATATTCATGTGCGCATTCAACCAAACAAGACTCTCTACATTTGGAAATACTTCACCTAGAAAATAAATAATATATTTGATCAATAAAAAGATAGAAGTTGAAAACATAACAGGCATCACACCAATTGGATTCAATTTAAACGCAATATAACTTTTATCTGCATATATATTATCAATAGATACACGTTGAATTGGAATTTTCACTTCTACACATTCCATGATGATAGTAATCACAAATACTTCCAAACATATCAGAATTAAATCATAATGAATTGAAGTAATATTCCCGCTAATTGTTGTATATAAACCGTCTATGATATTGAATAAAATAATTGGTAATTGTTGTCCAATCCCATGCTCTTTATTCAATTTCATTAAACCAATGATAATAAAAGCACCAATGGTTAATGAAATAATTGTAATCAATCGTAATCCAAAAGAATCAAAGTATGGATTATCTTTTACATACTTTAATTCAGAAGAACGAACACAAGCATAGATCAAAGATAAAATCCCCGCTATGATCATTGTTATCATTTCCATCTTTTGTTGAGAAATTCTTTTCTTAACATCATTTGGAAAGAAAACAAAAATTAAGAGTAATAACATACTAGCAGTGATATATGGTGTTATTCCTAATGCAAAGAAAGAACTCATATATCTATCACCACTTAACATACTAATCACGAAATCCTGTGTACTTGCTTGATGTCCTTGTATCGAAGAAACATCAACACCATATAAAACAATGTTGCGTCCTATCAAAAATATAATCAAAACAACTAGTGTACACAATACTCTCTTCGGTAATTCAAAAGATTGACGTCTCCCCTTTTCCATCTTTATTTTCCCTTCTATATATGCAAACATAGTTTCTCTACTATAATGCAGAGAAACTACATTCGCTACCTAATTATTTAGTTACTCGAAGAATCCTCTTCATCTTCTTCATTTTCATCTTTTTTCTTCATTCCATCCCAAATACTGAGTACTCCACCAATTGCTGGAATCCAAGACCACCATGGATTCTTCTTACTAACAACTTCAGGTGTTTCATCATCTTTGATTTGTTCTGTAGATTCGCTAACGACATTTAACGGAACTGCATCAAATTCAGACTGGCTTAAACTTTGTGATAAAGATTCACTCAAAGATACTGATGTACTTAGTGATGCACTTAAACTAGCAGATGCAGATTGAGATGCTGCAACAGAAGCTAATTGAGATCTTCTAATAGAATCTGATGTACTAATACTTGTTGAAGCAGCTGCACTAGCATTTTGACTATCAACAATGCTTTGGCTCAAACTAGCACTAATACTATTAGAAACATTTGTAGAATCTAATGCACTTTGTCTTTCACTTTCAGAAACACTTTGACTCAAGCTTTGAGATTCACTAATAGATGCGCTTAAGGATTCACTTAGACTAGCAGAAATACTAGCACTAATGGATTCTGAAGAGCTGGAACTTAATGATCCAGATGTACTAGCAGATTCACTTTCACTCTTTGAAGTAGAACCTTCTTGACTAGCTTTGATAGATTCACTAATTGAAGTAGACAAACTCTCACTTGTAGATGCACTTATACTTTCGCTTGCTGAAGTCGATTCAGATGCACTTGTGCTTACACTTGCTGATGTTGATTCAGATGCGGATGTGCTTTCACTTGCTGATGTTGATTCAGATGCACTTATACTTTCACTTGCTGATGTTGATTCAGATGCACTTGTACTTTCACTTGCTGAAGTCGATTCAGATGCTGATGTGCTTTCACTTGCTGAAGTTGACTCAGATGCTGATGTACTTTCACTTGCTGAAGTTGACTCAGATGCTGATGTACTTTCGCTTGCTGATGTTGATTCAGATGCACTTGTACTTACACTTGCTGAAGTTGACTCAGATGCTGATGTACTTTCGCTTGCTGATGTTGACTCAGATGCGGATGTGCTTTCACTCGCTGAAGTTGACTCAGATGCTGATGTACTTTCGCTTGCTGATGTTGACTCAGATGCGGATGTGCTTTCACTCGCTGAAGTTGACTCAGATGCTGATGTACTTTCGCTTGCTGATGTTGACTCAGATGCGGATGTGCTTTCACTCGCTGAAGTTGACTCAGATGCTGATGTACTTTCGCTTGCTGATGTTGACTCAGATGCGGATGTGCTTTCACTCGCTGAAGTTGACTCAGATGCTGATGTACTTTCGCTTGCTGATGTTGACTCAGATGCGGATGTGCTTTCACTCGCTGAAGTTGACTCAGATGCTGATGTACTTTCGCTTGCTGATGTTGACTCAGATGCGGATGTGCTTTCACTCGCTGAAGTTGACTCAGATGCTGATGTACTTTCGCTTGCTGATGTTGACTCAGATGCGGATGTGCTTTCACTCGCTGAAGTTGACTCAGATGCTGATGTACTTTCGCTTGCTGATGTTGACTCAGATGCGGATGTGCTTTCACTCGCTGAAGTTGACTCAGATGCTGATGTACTTTCGCTTGCTGATGTTGATTCAGATG
>CAVHRL010000116.1:0-4264 GCA_963638375.1 Lachnospiraceae bacterium | reverse complement strand
TGTTATAAAATTAGAAAATAAGAAAAGAGGTGTTGGAATGTTAAAGAAAATCATTATTATGATTTTGTGATAGGGAAACGATTTTGTATGCATACAGATGTATATTTGTATTTGTTTTCTTCTAAGAAAAAACATTACACAATTCGAGAATATGATATAGATGATATAGATGAAATCCCATCGTTGCATTGTATAAAAGATATAGAATTATACAAAGAAGATGGTATAGAAGATGATGATAAACTGATGTTTTATCTAGAAGATTTTGTAAATACGCATCCTACATATCAATGGTTATTAGATGAATTGACAGAAGTTGTAGAAGAATAAGGTATAATGAAATGGACAAAGGGCAAAGAATGATGAATCATGACGTAATTAAAAAAGTTGGGATTTGTACAATGACATTATCATTGATTTCATGTTCACTTTCTTTGATTGGTATTGGTTTTATGATTGGCTGTGTAAAAAATAAACAAACTACAAATCTAACATACATTCCTAAATCATTTCAGTATGAAGAATATGGTGGTATGGAAAATACGAGTTATTCTATTTCTTATGATAGCGAAAAGAAAAAAATCATTGTAGAAAACGATTATGAAACAATGAAATATTCTGTGAACGTACAAGAAGTAAATCAAAAAATTGATGCGTTTATACTAAAGTATGATTTAACAAATTGGGTACATCGAGAAGCAGAAGTAATTGCGTTAGATGCGCCAACAGAAAGAATTGAAATTGCATGTGTGAATGGATTCTCGTTTACATTGAATAGTGATGAAGAATGTATGTATGGAGATGAAAATATAATTTTAAAGTTTCGTGAATTGATTCAGACATTCTATCAATGAAAATGGATGTACATTGTACATCCATTTAATATGAACTATTGAAAAAATCTAAACAACGTTGTTTGTAATCTGTTGCTTCATCATATACACCATGACCATAGTTTGTATCATAGAGATAGATTTCACAATTGAGTTTATCTGCAATTTCTTGAGAACCCAGAGAAGTTACGACTTGATCACCTTTACTACCTAATACAAGTGTAGGACATTGAACGGAAGATAATTGATCATAACAATTGAATGAAAGACAAGATTTTGCTTGAATGATGAATTGTTCGTACTCTGCATCAGTGATACCTTTGTTAGAGGATATCAAAACATCATGATAAGCATCAAATGTAGCTTGAGAATATACTTTTTGCGCAAAGCTTTCTAATAATGCATCTTCATTTTTTTCTGTTGCCAATTCAATCCATTCATTAACAACATTGGTGAATGTATCATTTGGCTTGGATAAAGTAGAACCAAGAATCATGCTATGAATAAGATCCGGATAATTAATTGCTAGTTCTAATGCAATCATTCCACCTTGAGATGCACCAAAAATATCTATATTATCAAGATTTAGTGAATTTAATACCGTTGCGGTATCATTTGCGATATCTTGAATCGTATAACCTTCTTTCATATTCTTTGGCCGATCGAAAACATAAACTGTATATTCATCTGTAAAATCTTTATAAGACTCCGCAATCGCTTCAGCGGATCCCATTACGCTATGAATGGATAATCCAGGAATGATTACGAAGTTCTTTTTCCCTTTTCCAAACGTTACATAATCCATTTTGACATTTTCAACATTAGCTGTTTTAACTGTTACAGATGTTATTTCTTTTGTGGTAGAACTTGCTTCTTCTGTAGCTTCTTTACTTTGGCATCCTGTAAACCCTACAAATAAGGAACTGATAATAGCGAGTTTAAATAATTTGTTTTTTGTCATTCTAATCACTTCTTTCAAGTATTAAGTATATCACTGATAGGAAAAATATTTGGTGTATAATAGTGAAAAAGGAATATACAATTATGGAAAACAGAAAACAATTAGTAGAACAATATATTAAATGGATTCTCATGCATGAAAGTGATGACTATAAATTATCACAAAATGATTCAGGTAATATTGAGTTATTAACTGAAAAATATTTGGGTAGAGTGAATTTTTATCCAGAAGAGATCATGGAACTAAGAATTGATCGTTTAGAAGATGACGCAACATTGTTTTTCTTACATTTTCAGATGAATACTGTAGAACATGCACATTTAATGTTTGAAGAATTAGAAAAAGCACTTATTGCGATGAATGAAGAGAATCATGTAGAGATTTTATTATCTTGTACTGGTGGATTGACGACTTCTTATTTTGCTTCTGCGTTAAACGAAGCTGCAGAATCTATGCATCTTAATTATCATTTTTCCGCAATATCAGTTGAAACAATTAAAGAGAATGGTTCCGGATATGATGCGGTTTTATTGGCACCACAGATTTCATTTATGAGAAATGAAATTCAAGAAGCATTAAAAGAAGCAGTCATTATCAATATTCCACCTACGATATTTGGTGGATATGATGCTCCAAAACTTATAGAACTACTTCAAAAAGAATTAGAAGTTTCAAAGGAACAAAGGACACCAAATAGTGTACGCATGTCACAATACTTTAAAACAAGTGAAGATATTTTGACTTTTATTTGTTTAGATCAAGAAATTGCATATCGTTATTATGAACATGGTGTTGTAAAGAATGAAGGTACATATTCTGTCGAAACAATTGATGAAAATAACATTCTGAATACAATAGAAGAAACGTTAAAACAATATCCAAATACAACTATAATCAATGTAGCACTTGAAGGTAAAGTGAATCATGGTGTGTTAAATGGAAAAGATTTCAAGACAATCATTACTGAAAAATTCAAGAAGAGAACGTTAGTTTATAATGATGCAAATATGTGTGTGACAGGTCTTTATTGGTTAAAAGATCATTATCGATCTTTGATTTACTTTAAAAAGAATGAAAAAACAACAGAAGCAGGTGTAATGATTAATGGGCATCTTGTTAGAGGAAAAGGATATTTTGCGGGTGAACTTCAAAATATTCAGGGATTCATTGAAAAAGAAAATGATTCTGAAAGCACAAAAATTGCAAAGCTACTTTCAATCATGCAGGCAACAATTGGGGTAGAAGCAATCTTTATTGACAGTCATTTGATTCAAGATGTGGATGAAGTAAAGAAAGAGATGGAAGTGTGTGTGGATGCAGAATCTATGCCTGATTTGATTTTGATGGATGAAGTAAAAGAGTATCTCTTTACAGGTTTATTCTTACGTAGTGTTTGGAATAAAGAACATTCTACTCGTAAAAACAATGGATTATTAAAATATAAACAGTAAAAAAAAGGATATAGTAAGCTTTTCGTAGCTTACTATATTTTTTGGGGTTATAATACGGTTAAGAAAGAAATCATATGAGTGATCAAATTAAAAACAAAAGAGGTTTTACATTAGCGGAATTGTTAATCGTTGTGGCTGTGATTGCGGTACTAGTTGGAATTGCAATTCCAATCTTTTCAAATCGTTTGGAAGAAAGTAGAAGAGCTGTTGATAAATCAAATGCGAAAAATATTGTTGCGGCTTTAAGTAATGGAATGAATTCTGGAGATATTGCGTTTCAAGACTCTACAACTTCAGATGGAAAACCTAGATGTGTTGTAATCGTTGTTGGAAAGAATAAGATGACTTCTTTTGTTAGTGGTTCAGTTACAATCAAAGGTCAAAGTTATGATAATTCAGAAAGTGCTATTGGGCATGAAAGAATTCAACAATATTTAGAAAATATGGGAATTAGTGGTTATACTGTTCATTCGGAAGATCCTGGAGATGATGGATGGGCATTTTATGCGGTATTTTTATATAGTGATGGAACAGTGAAAATAGGATCTGGAACTTCTGATGATTCTAGTGATTATCGAGATGATACGTTTGAAAATCATGCTTCATATTGGAGAAATAAAACGTCTAATATTGAAAAAGAAATGAATCAAGCGTTAAATAAAAGCTAAATCCTATGACTGATATATTAGAAAAAGATGCGGTGCTTGATATTTTAAATCATAGTAAGCAAGGATTGTATATATAAAAAGGTGAAATTTCGAAATTATTTGAATTTCACCTTTTTTTGATCATAACTTTTTAATGTCTTCTTTGGATAAACCTGTGTATTTTTGGATTTTATTCATTGGTTCATGTTCTAATAACATTTGTTTCGCAATTTCAGTCTCTCGTTCAGTTTTACCTTCTAATTTACCACGTTCTAAACCAATTGTAATACCTTCGGATTTACCTTCTAATTTTCCTTGTTCTAAACCAAGTGATATACCTTCTTCTTTTGATTTCTTTTCAGCTTCTTTGAA
>CAVHRL010000115.1:0-4466 GCA_963638375.1 Lachnospiraceae bacterium | reverse complement strand
GATTCAAGACGTTCTAATAGAACAAAAAACCAACATCTCAGATGTTGGTTAATAAGTTAGTCAATCTTTGTTCCACAGTTTCTGCAGAAATGAGCATCACCATCTACAGGTTGTCCACAAGTAGGACAAGTTTTATCTGTTGTTTGTGGTGCTACAGTTTCAACAGGTGTTTCAACTGGTTTTGGTGTTTCTTGTTTGAGGTTTTGAATGCTTTGTTGTACTTCAATTTTTTCTGCGTGCTTATCACCACTTGGTGTACCACCATTTAAACGAACAAGCGTATCAGAATTTTCTACGAGTGTACCAAATGCATATAATACTAGGACATTGATCCAAGATAGTAGGATACCGATAGCTGCGATAATAACACCACCGATAATACCGAATAATACAGTACCAAATCCATTATTATAGGAGTAAGCAGCTTGTACAAAACTTGAACCAATAAAGAATACTCCAATCAAGACACTAATAACAGCGCCAATCCAAAACAAAACTTTTGCGTATGATTTAACTTTTCCACCAGGATTTTTAAACATATATAAAATCCCTCCTTTTCCTTATTAATCATATATGAAATATGTGAAATGTGAAAATAAATTTTATGAAATGTATGTGAACGAGATGTTGTATGGAAACTCTATTATAGGAGAAGTTAGGTTTGCGTGTTATAATCAAAGTCATGAAAAAGGGTTTATTTATCACATTTGAAGGACCTGATGGAAGTGGAAAGACAACAGTATCTACTGCTGTTGTAGAAAGACTTCAAAAAGAAGGATATCAGGTAAAATATACAAGAGAACCAGGTGGTTCAAAGATTGCGGAAGAAATACGTAGTGTTATTCTTGATCCAAAGAATACAGAAATGGACGCTAGATGTGAAGCATTGTTATATGCTGCTGCACGTCGTCAACATTTAGTAGAAAAAGTACTTCCTGCTTTAGAAGAAGGAATTACAGTTATTTCTGATCGTTTTGTAGATTCTTCTTTGGCATATCAAGGATATGGTAGAGGCATTGGTATGGATGAAGTATATTCCATTAATATGTTTGCGATAGAAGGTAGACTTCCAGATAAAACGATTTATTTAGATATTGATGCGAAAACGGGTTTAGACCGTATTAATGCGAATCGTACATCTTTAGATCGTCTAGATCAAGAATCTGAAGACTTTCATAATCTAGTTCATAAAGGATATGAAGAAGTTGTTAATATATATAAGGATAGAATGGTAATCATTGATGCATCAAAAGATGTAGAATCTGTGATTGAAGAATCTTATCAAGTTTTGAAAGGATTATTAGATGATTAAGGAGTTGTTGGAGAAACAACAGCCAATTGTATATCACGCTCTAGAGAATGCTTGTCAAAGCAATCGAATTTCTAGTGCGTATCTTTTTACTGGGCCTTATGGAACACCAAAATATGAAGCTGCTTTATTATTAGCACAGAGTATTTTGTGTGAGAAAGAAGGTTCTTTAGCGTGCGAAGAATGCAATACTTGTAGAAGAGTTCGTGAAGGAATATATGCTGATATGATTATTTTGGATGGAAAAGAAGAAACGATATCAAAGGATATGGTTGATGAAATCCAAGAAAAGTTTTCTAAAACAGCATTAGAGAAGAACGGACAAAGAATCTATATCATTAAGAATGCAGAAAACGCTACGGTTGCGGCGCAAAATAGCATGTTGAAATTCTTAGAAGAACCAGGTGTTGGTGTTACAGCGATACTAACAACGGATAATGTCAACCGCATGTTACCAACCATTATCTCTAGATGTACAGTGCTTCCTTTCATGCCTAAAAATGAACAGGATTATTATTTCGATTTATTACAAGTTGGAATAAAAGAAGATGATGCATATTTTATGTCACACATTGTAAAAGATATGAGTGATTTAAAAAATATGTACAATGAAGATGAACAAAAGTGTACAACAATATTCGAGCATATTTGTGGAATGTTAAAACAATACTTGAATTGTGAAGGTTTAAGAAAAGAAGAACTTAGTGTAGATTGGGAAGTGAATTGGAGTTCTAAGGCAAAAGATAGCAGTACTTCAAAAAAAGAGAATATGTTGATATTGTCTGGATTCTATGATTTATTAACTTTGTTTTGTCATGATGTAATTACACATCATGAACAAGGAGCTTCTTGGTACATTCAAGCAATTCAAAAATATTATGGAAAAGAAGAACAGTGTGCTAAGATTCTAGAAATTGCGTTAAATAGTAAAGACGCATGTAATAAATATAATGATTTACATTTGGTTTTGTATCAATCATTGTATGAACTTGGAGGTGTTAAATGAACACAAATGAAAATATAAAAGAAGAAAAAGAAGCAGTAGAATATCCGTATTCTGTTGTTGTGCGTTTTAGAGGTGAAGGAAAACCATATTCTTTTGGAGCATTTGATAAAGAATATTATAAAGAAGATTGGGTCGTTGTTGAAACACAACAGGGATTAGAAATTGGTCAAGTACAAGCAGATGCACTGAGTGTAGAAAAATATGGATTACATATGCCTACAAAACCAGTTGTTCGTAAGGCCAGTATTTATGACCATAATGCTTTTCGTGAAAATTTGGAATTAGAAAAAGATGCATATGAAACATGTAATGCTGAAATTCAAGATTTGAAATTAGAAATGAATTTGTTAAGTGCACAATATACATTAGATCGTTCTAAGATTCTATTTGTATATCTCGCAGAACAAAGAGTAGATTTCAGAGAACTATTAAAAAGATTAGGTTCTAAATTACATTGTAGAATTGAACTTCGCCAAATTGGTGAAAGAGATAAAGCTAAGATGGTTGGTGGTATTGGAATGTGTGGAATGGAATGCTGTTGTTCTAGATTTAAATCACATTTTGATATTATTTCTATCAATATGGCAAAAAACCAATTATTGGCACTCAATATTGATAAGTTATCTGGTATGTGTGGAAAACTAAAATGTTGTTTGAAATATGAAGATGATGATTATAAACAACTCATTGAAGGATTACCTAAGATTGGTTCTCAAGTAGAGTATGAAGGTGAAATTTATCGTCTAACAAATATGAATGTCATGAATAAAGAGGCAAAGTTAGAAAATAGAGAAACCGCAATCTTTATTACTTTAGAAGATCTAAGAGAAAAGGGTATTCCTAGAAAGGGTGTGATTGTGAAAAAGAAACCTGAAGAAGAAGGAAAGAAAGTTAAGAAGACAATCATTCATCAAAATAGACCTGAAGGTGCTCCAAAACACGTAAACTATGATTTACAAACACCTACAGTAGAATCAAAGAAGGAAGTTCGTACATTTGGCAAAAGGAAAGATTCTAACAACCAAAACGAACATCGTAATAATTACAGAAATAACAACAATCGTAGAAGACAAGAATCTACAACAGAAAAGAAGAATGTAACTGTACGTACATTTGGACGTAAAAAGAATACTGGAGAAAATGCGTGAATCGACAAAAGTCATTTGAAAATGGAAAGCCAACGATTTATTTGGTTCCAACACCAATAGGAAATTTAAATGAAATGAGTCCTCGTGCGATTGATATCTTAAAACAAGTAGATGTAATTGCTTGCGAAGATACAAGAACAAGTGGACAACTTTTAAAGCACTTTGATATTCATAATCGTTTGATTGCGTATCATAACTTTAATGAAGAAAGTAGTGCTAAAGGAATCATTGAATTATTAAAAGATGGAAAAGATATCGCATTGATTTCAGATGCAGGCTATCCTTTAATTAATGATCCAGGACAAAAAATCGTATCTATCGCTACTGATGCAGGATTTAATGTTGTACCTGTAAGTGGACCAAGTGCATTTTTAAATGCAGTAGTAGCTTCAGGACTTGTCGCGCAACCATTTATATTTATTGGTTTTTTACCACAATCGCATTCAGATAGAGTGAAGAAATTAAAAGAATATCAAAACTATCCAATGACAATGATCTTTTACGAAGCACCACATCGCATTGATAAATGCTTAGAAGATTGTTTAGCTGTTTTTGGTGATCGAAAGATGACATTGGCGAGAGAGCTAACAAAGCTTCATGAAGAGTTTGTTAGAGGTACGATTTCTGAAGTATTGGATATCATTGATGAAGTAAAAGGTGAAATGGTTATTGTGATGGACGGAAATCATGAAGAACCAAGCAAAGCAGTCGATATGTCAGATGTGATTCATATGGTCAATGATTTGATTGAGTCTGGTATGAGTACTAGAGACGCGATTAAAGATATCGCAAATAAAACCGGTATTAGTAAAAATAAAATTTATGACGCTGTAAATAATGCGTCAAGAAGTTAATAATTCATTATAAGACTAATAATGATTTTGGGTCATCACTTATATGTCGGTGACCTTTTTATATGTGATTAAAAACATAAAAATGGCCACTAACAGATTTCGAAGTATGATAGTGGTCATTTGATCAAATCATGGAATCAACCGATTAT
>CAVHRL010000114.1:0-4489 GCA_963638375.1 Lachnospiraceae bacterium | reverse complement strand
AAGTAAAAGATATTGTTGTTCGTTATAAAATAGCGAGTGATCGCGTTTCTAGTTTAAAAGAATTCGCAATCAAAAAACTAAAGAAAAGTATCACAGAAAAAGAATTCCTTGCATTGAATGGTGTTAGCTTCAATGTAGAAAAAGGAGATGTTGTAGGTATCGTAGGAAGAAACGGCGCAGGTAAATCAACACTACTAAAAGTTGTTTCTGGAATTCAAAAACCAGCTTCTGGATCAATTACATTACATGGTAGAGTCGTTCCAATGTTGGAACTTGGTGCTGGTTTTGATATGGAACTATCAGGTAAAGAAAATGTCTATCTCAATGGTGCAGTACTTGGTTATACCAAAGCATTCTTAGACGAGAAGTATGATGATATATTAGCTTTCTCAGAACTCGGAGATTTTATCAATATGCCTGTTAGAAACTATTCTTCAGGTATGGTCGCTAGACTTGCCTTCTCTATCGCTTCTATGGTCGATCCTGAAATCTTGATCGTCGATGAAGTGTTAAGTGTAGGTGATGAAAACTTCCAAAGAAAGAGTAAGAATCGTATGGTAGAGTTGATGAGTGGTGGATCTACTGTATTATTTGTTTCACACAACATTGATCAAATCCAAGAAATTTGTAATAAGGCTGTATGGCTAGAACATGGTAAAGTCGTTATGACTGGTCCATCTGATGTTGTTTGTGAAGAATATCGAAAGAGTTTATGATAAAATATACCCGCAAAATTGCGGGTATTTTTTTGTGAGGTTTTTTATGTTGAAAAAAATATTAACAGGAATATTAAGTGTGACACTATTAATGAATCAATCTGTTTTATTACATGCGGAAGAAGATGAAGATGATTCAGATATCGCAACCTACGAAGAAGTTGTAGATGATGAAGCAGATGCATCTCAAACAGAGTGGGGAGAAGATGCTGTTGTGGAACGACCAACAGATGATGAAGATGAATCGTATTCTTATGATACAGATGATCCTATGATGTCTCGTGATGTAGAAACTTTCTATCAAGATGAAGATGGAAATATGTCGGAAGAAGCAGGAATCATGACACTAAGTACGAATTCATTGAAAGAGACAAGTTCTAATTTGATTCATCAAAGTAAAGTATCCAACGCAACAAAAAGAATTGGGATTGATGTTTCTGAATACCAAGGAGAAATTGATTGGAATACAGTAAAGAATGAAGGCGTAGAATTCGCAATCATTCGTGTTGGATATCGTGGTTATGTTTATTCTAGATTAGTAGAAGATAAGAAAGTTCGACAGAATATTCAAAACGCAAAAGCAGCAGGTGTTAAAATTGGATTATATTTTTATTCTAAGGCAATTACGACGGATGAAGCGAAAGAAGAATCTGATTTTGTGAAGAGTGTCATTGGAGATACAACTTTAGACTTACCAATCTTTTTAGATGTTGAATATGATGGTGATGCAGACAGATTGTTAAATGCGAATTTATCCAGTGATGCACAAACTAACATCATTAATACATTTATTTCCACATGTAATGGATATGGATACAGTGCAGGTGTTTACGCAAGTGCGAGTGTATTAGCAAAAAAAATGAATGCTAGTTCGATTAGTTCGAATGGCTATATTTGGGTAGCACATTGGACAAATAATACAAACTATTCAGGAACATATAATTTCTGGCAATATGCAGATAATATTACTTTATCTGGTGTTAGTGGAAATAATGGTGTTGTAGATGCTGATGTTTGGTACGATGATGGAACGATATTCAATAACATTCAACATTCTGTAGCGATGTATCGTATTTACAATCCATATAGTGGAGAGCATTTCTACACATCATCTATTTCTGAAAGAGATAACTTAGTAAGTCTAGGATGGAGTTATGAAGGTGTAGGGTGGAACGCACCATCTTCTTCGAATACTCCTGTCTATCGTTTATACAATGGTAATGCAGGAGAACATCATTACACAATGAGTGCATCTGAAAGAGATAATCTAGTTCGATTAGGTTGGAAATATGAAGGGATTGGGTGGTATTCCGATGATTCAAGGCGTGTAGCTGTCTATCGTCAATACAATCCATATGCATTTGCGAACAATCATAACTATACACCAAGTTTAGATGAACATAATTGGTTGATTGGGTTAGGCTGGAGAAATGAAGGAATTGGATGGTATGGCGTATGAGTGAAAGAAAAAAGAATTGTTTAACTGTATTCATTGTTAATTTCATATTCTCTGTATTGTTTTATCGTTCTCATTACTGGTTAGATATAACACCATTTTCTGTAAAAATAAGAACATACATTGTATGTTTGATTCTAATTGTTTTGTTACCGTTACTTGCGTATTTTTGGAATGCATTTAATACGTGGATTGGAAACATTCGAAATACAGTCAAAGAAGCTTTCTTTAAAGTGAAAAATATTGATCATAAGGTTGTGTTATTTTCTTTGATGCAGTATGCGATAGGAGCATTTGTTGCGTGGATCATAGGACATTTAGCAGCGTATGCATTACATCTTAAATTAAACAATTGGGATTATAACGTTGTTGTGTATTGGTGTTGTTTTACCGCAAGTGTTGTTTTAATCACATTTTGGAAAATGAGAAAGATTGCCGCAAAAAATGTAGAAAAAGTGTTCTTTGTGATTACGCTAATTGTTGGTATCTTCTTTATATCAGCAAGTCCTGTTGAAGTTGGTATTTCATGGGATGATGAAATTCATTATCAAAGAACAATGGATTTATTAGATTATTTTGAAGGACATGGTTATCAAGTAGAAGAATTACAGACAATGGATTATCAAATGGTAGCTGGTCCTCATTATGGTTACGCAAAAGAGGAGCGTGAAGCTAGAAATGAGGCATTGAATAAATCTTTTGCGCAAAAGAAGATTGCTGAACAAGGAAATGATATTAGTATTAGTAGTTTTGCGTATCTTCCTTATTGTGTTGGATTTATTATCGCAAGGGGATTGTCTTTATCTTATACATTTTCATTTCGTTTAGCGAAATTTCTCAATTATTTGTTTTATATTTCATTTGTTTATTTTGCGTTAAAGAAATTAAGAAGTGGGAAAGTATTAATGGCTACCATTGCATGCTTTCCAACTGCTTTGTATCTAGCTGGATCTTTTTCTTATGATCCATGGATCATTGCCTTATCAATGTATGGATTTGCGACATTCTTTGGAATCTTACAAAAAGAGGAAGAAGTAAAAAATAGTGAACTGATAAAAATGCTTATCTCTTTAGGGTTTTCGTTTATTATCAAAGCAGTTTACTTTCCTGCATTATTTCCACTTCTTTTCATTCCGAAGAAGAAGTTTCATAGTAAAAAACAACATACACTTTATATCATAGGAGTATTTGCCTTAGCGATTGGACTCGCTTCAACATTTGTATTACCAATGTTATTTGGCGGTGGAGCAAGTGAAACTGGTGATTCTAGAGGTGGAGATGGAGTAAATACTGCTGGACAGATTCAATTTATTCTATCAAATCCATATCAGTTTACAAAGATCATGGCAAAGTTCTTGTTTAAAGATTATTTAGCTCCATTTAATGCGGCAATGTATATTCAAAACTATGCTTATATGTCATTTGTATATCAACCACCATTCTATGAAATCAGTGTATTGTTATTCTTCTTTGTTGCGATGTATGATCAAGATGGTCTACCAAAGAAAACAAAGGGTATCGCAATTAGTGGAATCTTTGGGGCATTCTGCGCTATCTTATTAGTCGCTACAGCGTTGTATTTAAGCTATACACCAGTAGGATATGAAACAGTCAATGGATGTCAGTTTAGATATCTATTACCACTTGTATTTCCTGTTGCGTATCTTATTAGTACAAATTACAAGATTACAAAAAAGAATGAGAATTTATTTGTTATCATTCCATTATTAATACTTGTTGCGACATTTGTATTCTGGACAGGTGGTAACTTGTACGCAGGTTATTCAAATTTCTTATTTTAAAAAGAACAAAAATAAACTTATATAAATCCATTAGTTATATTTTTGAAACGATATGACAATGGATTTTTTTATGGAAAAAAAGATGATTCACTATTAAAATAGTGGGTAGAAAAGTGGGTAGAAAAGTGGGTAGAAAAGTGGGCGTAATCTATGAGCTTAAAAGAGAAAATATTAGAATTATGTACATATAGTGATGAACAAGAATGGTTTGAATTTAAAGAAAATTGGTTTCAACTAGATGGATTGGGTGAATATGTTTCAGCTTTATCAAATGCAGCAGCATTTCATTATAGAAATGAAGCTTATTTTGTATGGGGTGTTAATGATGAAACGCATGAAATAGTTGGAACTACATTTAATCCCTATCAAGACTACAATAAAGAACCATATCAAAATTATCTGGCTAGAAATTTATCTCCAAGCATCAACTTCAGATTTGAAGAATTAGATATTGATAGTAAAAGAGTTGTAGTTCTTGTTATTCCAGCTGCAGAAGAAATACCCACTTCATTTAA
>CAVHRL010000113.1:0-4548 GCA_963638375.1 Lachnospiraceae bacterium | reverse complement strand
TGGGCATTATGCATGTTTTACAAAAGAAAATGAAACGGATGTTCATTTCTATAATGCAATCTATCGTAAAAAAAATCATGTTGTTTGTTTAGAAGCTTTTTTGAAACAAAATATAATATTACATGGATGTATAATAATTGGTGTTAGAAAGAGAGATTGAAATGATTAATACAATTGTTGATATTGAAGATATTTTATTTAATAAAATTGATCCAGGAAGATTACTAGAATCTATTGAAGAAAGAGGTATCGCAATACCTGTACAAGTGAATGTGAAAGATGGATATTATGAATGCTTGGATGGAAATAAACGATTGACTGCTTGTCAGATTCTTATGAAAAAAGATGAAAAGTTTAGAAGAATTCCTGTTGTATTAATGAATGATTATTCGAAAGCTGGAAGTGGCTTTTGGGGAAATACAAGGAATCATCATTGAGGGAGGCTTATGGAAAGATTACAGAAAGTTATTGCGGAAGCAGGTATTGCTTCTAGAAGAAAAGCAGAAGAAATGATTGCCTCTGGTAGGGTAAAAGTAAATGGCGTTACTGTAAAAGAAATGGGAATAAAAGTTTCTGGTAATGATAGAGTTGAAGTAGATGGAAAAGAAATAGGAAAAGAAGAAAAAGTCTATTTTTTATTGAATAAACCAAAGAGAACGATTTGCGCTGTTAAAGATGATAAAGATAGAGATACTGTTGTAGATCTGATTGATTGTAAGGAAAGAATTTTCCCAGTTGGCAGATTAGACTATGAAACGACTGGTTTGCTTTTATTGACGAATGATGGAGAATTCGCTAATGGTTTAATGCATCCTAGAAATCATATTTCTAAGACTTATGAAGTTGCAGTAAATGGCGTTTTGACTGATGGCATGTGTGCTCTGTTGGAAAAAGGAATTGAATTAGAAGATGGTAAAACACTACCAGCAGAAGTATATATTCTTAACCGTAGCGAAAAGAAAAATAAAACAGTATTACAGATTACGATTCAAGAAGGAAGAAATCGTGAAGTCAGAAGAATGATGGAATTTTTTCATTGTGAAGTAACAAGGTTAAATCGTATTCAATATGCATTTTTAGATTTAGGAAAACTCAGACAAGGACAATATCGTAAATTAAGAATGTATGAAGTTCGCAAACTAATGAATCTTGTGAATCAAGAAAAAAATAACTAGCGCTAGCTAGTTATTATTCCAATTTCATTTAAATGATCTTCATCAGGATCAATATAAATCGTTTTGTAACTTGATAATGATACCATTCCAGGTTTTGCGCCTGGAATTTTTTTGAGCTCTTTTACAAGACAATATTGTACAGGTACAGAAGAAGAATATCTTCCTTTTGAAAAATATGCAGCAATCATTGCAGCGTTTCTTAAAGTTTCTTCATCTAAATAGTCACTATGAACTACTACATGCGCACCATGATATCCTTGAGCGTGCAACCAGTATTCATTTTTTCTGGCTTGATGCCAAGTTAAAGCTTCATTTTGTAGATTATTTTTTCCATAAGAAATAGAAATGCCATTTGGTAAAACAAGTGTTGAGATGTGTGGACCATTTTCTTTCTTTTTTTTCTTTTTTGGATTCTTTTTTTCAGTAATATAGTTTTGCTTGATTAGTTCTTCTTTGATTTCTAAAGCAGTATCAAAATCTGCCATATCTAATTGTTCTAATAATCCTTCAAAGTAATGAATTTCATTTTCACAGATATCTATTTGTTCTTGTAGATATACTTGTCCTTTTTTGAATTTATTATATTTTGTAAAACATTTACGAGCATTTGCTTTTCCATCTAATTTAGAATCTAATGGAATAACAATATCTTTTCCATCTTCCCAACTTTGCAAAGTGATTTGATGCATGCCTTTTGTATCTTGAATGTTATAGGAATATAATAAATCACCATATTCTTTCCATTTTTCGCAATCCTTGGCTTCATCAAAACTTTTATATAGTCTAGGGAGCTTTGTTGTTTGATGCTTTAATTCTTTTTTGACAAAATGATAAATATCACCAGATATAGATTTAATTCTTTCTTTTTCTTCTTTGTGATAATACAAAATATCAAAAGCTTCAAATATTGGATAAGATTTACAAGGGCCTATACTTGTTAGTGGAATACAGTGGAATACTGTATTGTCATTTTCATTAACAATATACAATGAATCAGAGTGTTCAATTTCAGACATAATGGATGAAAAGGATTGTCCTAATGACATACGATATTCAATTTCTTTTGATAAGAAAGGGGAAAAACCAACAAATTGTTTTGTTAGAGATATAGATTCATCTATTTGTTGATCGATAAATGGATCTTTTTTATCTTGTGAAGGGGTTGGGACAAATGTGGCATTTGGTAATATCATTCTTTTTTGATTTTCAAAAGGAGGAATTCTTTTTAACGCATCAATAATTTTTCCGTCTGTACCAACTAGAATGATATTCGCATATTTTCCCATGAGTTCAACATATAAAAAGATATTCTCTATATCACCAAGTGTATTTCTTCTACGAATTGTAAATGTACACCAACGATCTAAACCAGCCTGTTCAACAGATTCTATAATACTTCCTTCTAGATATTTTCTAAGGAGCATTACAAAGTTACCAGGTTCTTTTGGTGTTGGATAAGAGCGATTCGTAAATAATAAACGGTTGTATTCCGAATGCGTACTAATTAATAATTGTTGTTTTCCTTGATTTCCATGAACTTGAAACAAAACTTCTGTTGTAGAAATTTGCCATATTTTTTGTATTCTTAAAGGAAGACTATTTTGTATGTTTGGTATGATTTTGTGTAATAAGATTCCGTCTAATGCCATATTTCACTCCATGTATAAAAAGTATTATAACATGATTGACGCACTACTTGAAAAAGAGTAATCTAGTTATCAAATATAAAGAGGTAGATATGACAAATAGAGGTTTATTGATTGTTTTGAGTGGGCCAAGTGGAGTTGGTAAAGGAACTATTTTAAAAGAGTTTATGAACGATCCAGAGTTAAAGCTTGCTTTTTCAGTTTCTATGACAACAAGAGAAAAAAGACCAGGGGAAGTTGAAGGCGTTAACTATTTTTATGTAACAAAAGAACGCTTTGAGCAAGCAAAACAAAATGGTGAACTTTTAGAGTGTGCTGAGTTTGTTGGTAATTGTTATGGTACTCCATTACATGAAGTAGAACGTTTAAGAAATGAAGGAAAGAATGTTCTTTTAGAAATTGAAGTGCAAGGAGCAAAACAAGTTGTTGAAAAAGTTCCTGACGCCTTAACAATATTCATTATTCCACCTAGTATGGAAGAGTTAGAAAAGAGAATCCGTGGCAGAGGAACTGAAAGTGATGAAGTGATTGCTTCTAGATTAAATAAGGCAAGAAGCGAATTGCAATTAGCTGATCAATATCAATATGTTGTATGTAATGATGATATTCATATAGCTGCAAACAAAATCACTAAGATTATTAAAGAACATATGGCATAAATAAAAAACACAGAGGGTTAAAGCTTCTCTGTGTTTTTAAAATGCGTTTTTGCGACTTTATCTAATGCATCAAATCCATAACGTTTCACAAATTCTTTTGCACATTGATCTACATTACTACCTGCACCTAAACAAAAGTGCATGTTCCATTTTTGATCCATTTCTTCCATCTTCTTCAAAAAAGCGTATCGAGCAATTACAGAAGATGTTCCTACAGAAATATATTTATTTTCTGCCTTAGTTTCAAAATGGATTCCTCGTATAACGACTGGTTCTTTTTGTATATATTTGTAATAACTGTTTTCTACGCAGAATTGATCAATGATCTTGAATTCAGGCAAACCATATCTCTTTGATAAATGCACATAAGCTTGGTTATGGAGCTTTGCCTTGATTGCGTTTAAATTGTTTGTTTGATGAACAACATTGTATTTTTCGTTATCAACGATTAATAATGAATGAGGTATTTTTTGAATGATTTCTGGAGCAATTTTTAAAATATCTTGATCAGTAAGTTGTTTTGAATCTTTTACACCAAGTTCTTTTAGGCGCTCATAAGAAGTATCATCAACAATAGATGCACATACAACGACAGGTCCAAAATAATCACCAGTACCTACTTCATCACTTCCTGCTTGTGGTAATTGATTTTTGTTTGTATTTTTCTTTACTTCTTCAACATTCATGAAAGCAGATGCATATGTTAACGCATCATTTCCTTGAAAGACAGTTTTTCCTGATTCATAACAAGTAATGACACAGTTCTCACATTTGAGTTGCCATTTCGCATAAGGAGGAGTCTTACTTTGATTTTCTTTCCAAGTTTGATATAAGCGTTCTTCTTGTTGAACGGTTAGTTTTAAAGTATATACGTTTGCCATGGAAAATATTTTATCAAACTTTATGAGGTTGGTAAAATAACTCGTTGTTAAATTGATACTTTCCTTTTCCGGGATCTACTACAGCTATTATTTTAGAAGAAGCAGAACTTTTTAGGTGGGTTATTTTCATTGCATTTGATCTACCGAAAAAATGATCAAACCCATAAAATTCAAACATGTCAAAGGT
>CAVHRL010000112.1:0-4635 GCA_963638375.1 Lachnospiraceae bacterium | reverse complement strand
CATCCAATTCCAAGGTTTATATTATAAATCATATATTAAATACCTTTCTTGACATTCATTTTATCATTCTTATCATGGGAATAAAATCAACATTTCACCATCTGCATTGATTTCTGCTTCTGATAATAAGAAATAACGCATGAATGTTTTTTTGATATTTGTTTGCATTTGTTGAAATGCTTCGTACGCTTCTGCTTGATATTCAAATACAGGATTTTTTTGTGCTGATTGTCTACCACCAACAACATATTGTAATTGTTGTAAGTAGTCTACTTCTTCTATCCATGCTTCATCCATTGCTTGTAATGCGCATAAGCGAATAAATTCATTTGCTTGCGCATCATTTTCAAAAGAATCTATTCTTTCATCAATTAATGAATATGTATAATCAATCAGTTCTTTCTTTGTTTGATGTTTAGATTTCTGAAATAAATTAGCTTCTAAATGATAATTAAGATTATCCAGAATGTAACGATTCACTTCTTGTTTTGTTATTTTATTTGTTTCTTTAATAAATCGTTGTATGTTTTCTTTAGCGATTTGATTCAACAATTCCTTTTCTAAACTATCACCATCTAACAATCTATTTCTAGCTTCATAAAATATATTTCTTTGATATTTCATGACCTTATCATAATTCACAGAATTTTCTCTAGAAGAAAATCCAGTTTCTTCATTTAATTTACGTGCACCATTGATGATTCTTTTTAGTTTTCTTTTTGAAATATGATTTTTTTCTAATAATTTTTCAGATTTCTCTTCACCTAAAAATTGCATAACAACAGAATCTTCTAATGATACATAAAATTGACTCACACCAGGATCACCTTGTCTTCCAGCTCTACCACGGATTTGTCTTTCCAAACGAATATTATCCATTCTACCAACACCAATGATGGCTAGTCCACCAAGTTCTTTTACTCCTTCACCTAATCGAATATCTGTACCTCTTCCTGCCATACCAGTTGAAACTGTCACCGCATTTTTTTGTCCTGCTTCTTTTATGATCTGCACTTCCCAATAAGCATTGTTTGCGTTCAATACATTATGAGATATTTTATTTTTTACAAGTTCTTTTGAAATATCTTCTGTATCTTCAATGGTACTTGTAACAATTAAAACCGGTTGTCCTGTTGCGTGTCTTTTCAAAACATCTTGTAAAGCCGCCTCGTGTTGTTCCTTAAATGTTTGAAAAAATTGATCAGGTTGATCGATTCTTTGTAGTGGTCTATTTGGTGGAATCACCACAACATCTTTCTTATAAACTTGCTTTAATTCTTTCTTTGCATCCGCAATCGTCCCACTCATTCCAGCTAATCTAGGAAACAACATAAAGAAGTTTTGATATGTAATTGAAGCAATCGAACGATTTTCTTTTGTGACAGGTAGATGTTCTTTTTGTTCAAGTGCTTGATGTTGACCACCTCGCAATTTCATTCCAGGTGCACTTCTACCACTACCATTATCCATTAACACAATTTCATTATTCTCAGAAACAATATAATCTTGTCCTTCTTCCATGATTCCATGTGCTCTTAGAGCTAATGTAATGTGACGATTTAGTTCAAAGTTATCTTCATGATAGAAATGATTGATTCCAAAGAATTCTTCTGCGTATTTCACTCCTTTTTTTGTTAACCAGATTTGATGATCTTCAATGATGTAATCTTCATCTTCTTTGAGTGTTGTCACAAAGAAGTCTGTAGAAGCATATAAATTCGATTGCACACGAGGTGCACCTGATATGACAAGTGGCATTTGTGCTGCATCTAACATAACTAGATCAGCTTCATCAATAATGACATAATTAAAATCACACAAAAATCGATCTTCTTTTTTACGAACCAAGTTATTCAATAAATAATCAAAACCTAATACACTATGTGTCGTATAAACAATATCTGCTGAATATATTTCCTTCTTTTGTTCATTTGTAAGTGTATCTTTTTCATCTTGTAAAACACCAGCTTTAACACTACATCCAAGGAATTCATAAACAGGCCCCATTTCCTCAGCGTCTCTATACGCTAGATATGCATTAGCAGTTACTAGCATTCCTGATTTTCCTGAGATTGCATTGAGGTATAAAGGCATTGTCGCAGTGATCGTTTTACCTTCACCTGTATTCATTTCAATCAGAATTCCCTTGTGTAATCCAATGGCACCTAATACTTGTACATCATATGGTCTTTTTCCTAAAATGCGTGCATTCGCTTCAATGCATGTCGCATATGCTTCTACAAGTAATGCATCTAAACTTTCACCATTTTGATAACGTTGTTTGAATAAAACAGTTTTCTCTTGTAATTCGGCATTTGACAAAGCTTTATATTCATCTTCAAGGTTTCTAATTTGTTTTAGTATTTTTTTGAACTTATTTATCTTCATTTGAATACTCCGTTAATTTCATAGAATGAAAATGAAAATGTGTAGATCCAGCATGAATCAACTGAATCGTATAACTGTATGTTTTTAAAGGACATGTAAAATCAATTTCTTTTCCTCGCATGATTTGAAAACCTGCTTCATTTTCATAGCGATCATAAAAAGTTATTTTAACCAAAACATTTCCTTTATCTTCTGTTTCTAATTGCATTGATAAATGATAACGACTTTCTCCATCAATCATTGGTAAAGATGGCTCTACTCTTTTCATTTGATAATTCACTTTTGAATACCAAGTTTTTATAACACTACTTGGTGGCATCAATGCATTTTTAAATTCAACATGTTCCTTTTGATGAAATGTAATTTCAGATCCATAAAGATAGGTCTCAAAACTATATTCATTCCAATAGATATTCCAACTAACGATTGCCATCTTTATTCGTCCTCAAATTCTCTTTCAAAACATTCATTTAGAATATATTTGTATCTACTTACAAACCAATTCACAATACCACTTGTATTATCATTATGTCGTCCATGTAATCCTTTACTATAGATTTCGACTTCATCATTATGAATATGCTTCAATAACGTTGAATAAGCCGTATTGTCATAGTCATCTTCAATCATGTAGGAAATCGCAAATTGTGTATGTTTCCATTCAACAGAATCAAATTTATTCCAAAATTTTAAATTTAGCGCTTCTATCGATTGACTATCTAAATTTTTATATTGTTTCCAAACAACATCTAACGCTGTAGGAAATACACCTGGGCGTTGTATTCTTTCATTTTGTGCAATGTCACCAATACTAACTAATGGTTTTCCAAGTAGAATTGAATACGGTTGAAAATCACAGCCATAATACAATGCCCCAAATGTTCCCATAGATAACCCAGACATTATCATTTGATTAGAAGTAAAACCTAATATATCTAAATAATGTTGTATTCCTTGAATGATCATGGATTCATAATCTTCATCGCCAATGTAGAATGCCCCACCTTCTAATCTAGAATCACTAATCAATAGAAATGGTGCACCAAGCTTATGCATCAAATAATATCCTTCAAATCCTTCTTGCGTTTTATATCCTGAAAAATAAACATTCAATGGTGGTTTTAAATCACCTGGGTCAAAATAGAAAAATACTTCTTCTCTTTTTTGTGTGACCCATCTTACTCCGCCAGGTAAAAATGTTCCTTTTCCTCGTCTAGAGAATCGATCATGTAACGCAATGATTTTTAAAGTGCCTTCACCTTTTGCCATGATTGATAGAAACAAAGAGCCTTGATTTTTGTTGTTTGTAATCGTAATAACTTTTTTCAAATCTTCTTCAGAAAAGATCCATTCATCTTCCATTGTGTTCAAAGAACCAGAAATAAATTTTACGATTTTTAATTCAATTTCCACATCCCCAATCTTTTCATATTCTAACCAAAATTCTAATGTTTGATCTTGTGCGATAGGAATGTTATATCTCCAATAAGCAATTTGTTGAAAAGAATTACCATAGTTTCCTTGTAATGTTAGATCCGTAAAACCATTCCACTGAATCTCTCCTTGAAATCCATCATTCACACTCAAATGATTTGAAATGAATTTCTCTCCATAACTTCCATCATAATAATCTTGTATAGGACCTTGTAAGAAAGCAACGAGTTGTTCTTCCGATACTAATTTAGCCATCTTAGATTTGCATATCCAAGTAGTGGCTATATTCATTTCAATATCTTTTAATACAAATAAGCAATACGCTTTCGTCTTTTTGAATAATTGTTTTTTTTCTTCTTCAGTAATAGAACGAGTTAAGATTACTACATCAAAGATACGAACATCACATTCTTTTAAGTCATCTTCATAAAACCATACAACGCAAGGATCAAACGTATATTGCAAAGATAAATCTTTAGGTCCTAGTTGTAGTACATTAACATTTTTGAACATACGATATTACTCCTTCCCATTGATTTAATAAATTATCTGAAGAAAACTTTTTACCAATCTCATATGATTCAATCATTGCGGAATTCCAATGTTGTAAAGTATCTAAATAGTAATGCAATGCTTCATCTAATTCTGTAATTTCTTTTAAAACTTTTCCATTTTTCCCATCGACTACATAATCTGTTTCATGCATAACAATTTGTGGAACCCCCATACTAATTGCACTAATTTGTAAAAATAGATCCAAATTTGATTCTAAATCAACAATTAATCTTTGTTCTTTCAAACATTTACTAACAC
>CAVHRL010000111.1:0-4736 GCA_963638375.1 Lachnospiraceae bacterium | reverse complement strand
AGAGTGATGTATTCAGCTTCACCACCAACATATTTATATGCTGGACGAATGATTCTGTTTGCGAATTCAACTTCTTCCATGCGATGTGCACACCATCCAGGTACTCTAGAAATCGCAAAGATAGGAGTGAATAATTCCTCAGAAATTCCAAGGATGCGATAAACAAGTCCTGAGAATAAGTCTACATTCGCACATACATTTTTTGTGTTTCCTTTGACTTCTTTGAATACAAGTGGTGCTAACTTTTCAATTTGACATAAACATTCATATTGTCTTCCTAATCCTTTTTGGTAAGCAAGATTCTTTGAATGTTTTTTTAATATTTGTGCTCTTGGATCGCTCTTTGTATAGACAGCGTGTCCAATTCCATAGATGAGTCCACTATGATCACCAGCTTCTTTGTTTAAAATTTTTGTTAAATAGGCTTTCATTTGATTATCATCATTGATATCATTTACATTCTCTAATATTTCATCTAATTGTTTCATGACTTTTAGATTTGCGCCACCATGTTTTGGTCCTTTTAAAGACAATATCGCTGAAGCAATTGCAGAGTATGTATCTGTTCCTGTAGAAGAAACAACACGTGTTGTAAAGGCGGAGTTGTTACCTCCACCATGATCTGCATGTACGACCATACATAGATCTAGTAGTTTTGCTTCTTCATGTGTATAGTTTTGATCTAAACGATACATCGCAAGGATATTTTCTGCAGTGGATAAACCTTTCTTTGGATAATGGAAATAAAGTGATTCATGATCGAATGCGTGTTTTTTTGTTTGATAAGCATACACCATCATACTTGGCATTTCCGCAATTAAGTTAATTGATTGTTTAATGATATTTTCTAAGGAAGTATCCTCGGCTTCTTCATCATAGGAATACATTGCTAGTACACTACGTGCCATCTTGTTCATCAGATTAGGAGAAGGGGCAGCCATAATTTGTGTTTCTGCAAATCCATCTGGTAGTTCTCTATGTGTTTCCAATAAATTGTGATAAAGATTTAATGTTTTTTCATTTGGTAAAGATCCAAATAACAATAACCAAGAAACTTCTTCAAATAAGAAACGATCTTTTTGAATTGCTTCTGTGACGATATCTTCTAAATTGATTCCTCTATAAATGAGCTTACCATCAATTGGAATTACATTGTTTTGTTCATCTTTTTGATAACCCACAACATCACAGATATTTGTGAGTCCGGCAAGTACTCCCGTACCATCCGCATTTCTTAATCCTCTTTTAACTCCAAGCTTCTCACTCATTTCTGGATCTATATAATTGATCTTACGATAAGCATCACATAATATCTTTAAATCTTCATTCGATAGATTTTGTACGTCTGGATAAATCATAACTTTCACCTCAATGTAATAATTGTATTGTAAAATCTTTCATAATGAAATATGAAAATTATGAAAATGATTGTATGGTTTGGTGTAAAATAATATGCAAGTGAGGTGGCAATATGAAAGTTGTATTGATTCCAGGTGATGGTATTGGAAAAGAAATATCCGAAAGTGTTAAGAAAGTATCTGATGCATTAGATACAAATATTGAATGGGTTACATATTCTGCTGGTGCTGAATATTTTGAAGCTTGTGGCAAGTTGTTTGAAGATGGTTTATTAGAAGCAATTGAAAAATATCAAGTAGCTTTAAAAGGACCTACTGCTACACCAATTGGAACTGGTTTTCGTTCTATCAATGTTCAATTGAGACAACATTTTTCTACATATGCGAATTTAAGACCTGTACATTCATTAGAAGGTGTTCCATGTAGATATGAGAATGTTGATCTTGTGATTGTAAGAGAAAATACAGAAGATTTATATAAAGGAATTGAATACATGTATGATGATAATACTGCACATGGAATTAAGTTGATTACAAAACAAGCAAGTGAAAGAATTATTCGTTATTCATTTGAATATGCAAAAAAACATCATAGAAAGAAAGTTACTTGTGTTCATAAGGCAAATATTATGAAAATGACAGATGGTTTATTCTTAGATGTATTTCAAAATATTTCAAAAGAATATCCTGAAATAGAAAGTGATTCAGTTATCATTGATGCTTTATGTATGAAATTAGTAACAGATCCTACAAAATTTGATGTACTTGTAGCACCAAATTTATATGGAGATATTATTTCTGATTTATGTGCTGGACTAGTAGGAGGATTGGGATTTGCGCCAAGTGCGAATATTGGAGAAGATGTAACGATTTATGAAGCAGTACATGGTTCTGCACCAGATATTGCAGGGATGAATAAGGCAAATCCAACTTCTATATTATTATCTTTTGCGATGTTATTGAAAGAAAATGGCATGGAGGAAAAAGCTATAAAGCTAGAAAATGCAATTTATGAAGTTGTAAAAGAAGGTGTGCATACAACACAAGATATTGGAGGCAATACTGGTTGTAAAGAATATACAGATGCATTAGTTCAGAGGATTTTATTATGAGATTATATGAGAATGGTGTTTTTTATCGAAATGGAAAAATAATAAATGAAGGAAATGTAGAAGAAGGTAAGAAAAAAACATTGGCTTATCAGATTTTAGATGCACATGATAATCATACAGATACTGATATTTTACATATTCGATTTGATTCTTTAACCTCACATGACATTACTTATGTAGGAATTATTCAAACTGCACGTGCTTCTGGTCTAAAAAAGTTTCCTGTTCCTTATGTTTTAACAAATTGTCATAACACATTATGTGCAGTTGGTGGAACGATTAATGAAGATGATCATCAATTTGCCTTGAGTGCAGCACATAAGTATGGTGGAATTTATGTGCCACCAAATATGGCAGTTATTCACTCTTATAATCGAGAAATGATGACGGGTTGTGGAAGAATGATTTTAGGATCTGATTCTCATACACGTTATGGTGCATTGGGAACAATGGGAATAGGAGAAGGTGGAGGAGAACTCGCTAAACAACTTTTAGAAAAAACATATGATATTGCTCGTCCTGAAATCGTATTAGTTTATGTTCATGGAAACGTAAAACCGGGTGTTGGCCCACATGATGTGGCACTAGCACTATGTGCGGCGACTTATAAAAATGGATTTGTGAAAAATCGTATCATGGAATTTGTTGGAGAAGGTATTCATGATTTATCACAAGAATATCGTAACGCAATTGATGTTATGACTACGGAAACAACATGTTTAAGTAGTATTTGGGAAACAGATGTAAAAACAAAGCAATATTATGAAATACATCATCGTAAACACGATTATAAAGAATTAAAAGTTGAAGATGGTGCATATTATGATCGTTATATTGATTTGGATTTATCCGAAATTGAATGTATGATTGCTTTACCAATGCATCCTTCTTTGGCAATTTCAATTCATGAATTACAAAGCAATCCTAAAAAATATTTGCAGGAAGCACAAGATAACGCAAATGAACAATTAGCTGGAAAGAGTCAAATGAATCTTGTTTCTAAGATCAATGAAGAAGGAAAACTTCTTGTGAATCAAGGTATTATTGCAGGCTGTTCTGGTGGTACATATGCAAATATTATGGCTGCAGCATCCATTCTTAATAATAGTGATTGCGGAAATGAAACGTTTAGATTGTCTGTATATCCAGATTCAATGCCTGTATATAAAGCACTTGTTGAAAATGGAACAGTTTCATCTTTGATTTCAACAGGCGCGATTTTTAGAGAAGCTTTTTGTGGCCCATGTTTTGGAGCAGGAGATACTCCCGCAAATGATGAATTATCCATACGTCATACAACGCGTAACTTTCCAAATCGTGAAGGTAGTAAACCAAATGAAGGTCAAATTGCTTCTGTTTGTTTGATGGATGCTAGAAGTATTGCTGCAACTGCTTCTAACAAAGGTGTTTTAACTGCCGCAAGTGATGTGTGTTCAGAAGTTGAAGATGAATATGTATGTCCTTTTGATGCATCTTTATATGAAAAAAGAGTTTATAACGGTTACCAAAAAGAAGAATCAGATTATTCTTTGCATTTTGGACCGAATATTAAAGATTGGCCTGAACAACCTGCATTATCAAATGACGTATTAATTAAAATCGTATCTCATATTGATGATCCTGTTACAACAACAGATGAATTAATTCCTTCTGGTGAAACGTCTTCTTATCGTTCAAATCCATTGCGTTTAGCTGAATTTACATTATCTAGAAGAGATCCAGATTATGTTTCTGAAGCAAAATATGTTCAGTCTTTAAAGACAACAGATAAAGAAGTTCAAGATGTATATATGAGATTAAAAGAAAAAGGAATTGCAGTTAATCCAGAGAATACAAATATTGTATCTTCTATCTATGCATATAAACCAGGCGATGGTTCCGCAAGAGAACAAGCGGCAAGTTGTCAAAGAGTGTTAGGTGCAGGTGCTAATTTCGCACATGAATATGCAACAAAACGTTATCGTTCTAATTGCATTAACTGGGGAATATTACCATTTATTACTCATGATGATGCTTTACTACAAAAAGGAAATTGGGTTCTTGTAAAAGATGTAAAACAAGCGTTAGATCATAATAGTAATATGGTAGCTTATGTTGTTGATCGAAATGATGTACATGAAATAGAAGTTACATGTAATTCATTAACAACAGATGAGATTCAGATATTAAAAGACGGTTGTTTGATTAATTACTACAAACATTAATTTAAGAAATTTTAAGGAATTCTTCAAAAAGTTGTGAATATAAATAGTGTAGAGAGGACATT
>CAVHRL010000110.1:0-4751 GCA_963638375.1 Lachnospiraceae bacterium | reverse complement strand
GCGGTACTCGTTGAAGCAAGAATCCCACTACTTTAGTGGTGGGAGTGTCAATAAAGCTCTCATTTGAAACCATTTCTTTGTAATGATTGAAATCTTGTTTGAATAATTTGGATTGTAAAAAATCATTATCAGGTAAAGTTTTTTAATGTCTATACGATTGCATCATTGGATAATTGAGGAATAGCTTTCCTTGTTCGTCAGATTGGTTGAAATAGCGGATCATTTTTTGAACTGTTTCAAAATGCCAATCTGGATGCTGAAGGTTCCAAATCAAATATTAAAAATACATCTGTATATTTTAAATCGAAAATTTCTTTTTGTTTTGTTTCGTAAGATTTTAGAAATAACAATATATCCAGTTCATCTTCTTCAAAATTGTAATAATCTTTTTCAAGCCGACTAGCGAGCACATGTAAATTTGCTTCGTAGGAATATATCTTGAAATTTGATGCAGGATAACATTTTGATAAGAGTTGATTTATAAATCGAGGTTCATCATTTTTACCTTCGACAATAAACAATATATTTTTAGTCTTCATCAAATTCACCATTCATATATAATTTACCAAGATTATGTCCTTCTCTTAATTCACGATCCGTTGCTTTACATAATGGGATTAATCGACCATTTGTTGAAAGTATGAATAGAGTATCTGGACGCATGATTTTGTTGCTCATCAAATTTGTATTGTGTGTGGTAAAGATAACCAAAGAATTTATATATTTTTCTTTGATATATTGAACGATTTTTTCGGATAATTCAAAATGGAAAAAGGCATCAAATTCATCGAAATAAAGAATAGAACTTTCTTTGTTTGGCATTAAAAAGCGAATATAAAAATTAAATAAAGATAGTGTTCCACTGGATGCGTTCTCTAAAAATGCTACCTTTCTATTTTTGATACAAAATAAAGTTCTTTAGTTCCATCTGGTAATTTCTCCATGGATAATTTGCACGCAATACCCATGTAATTTAAAAATTCTTCTAAACCATTTATATTATGTTCAAGTTCATCTAATTCATTTTTTGATAATTGAATAGATGCTGTAGTAGGTGTGAAAATCTGTGTTATTTTCAATGCATAATCATAAATCTTGTTGAAAACAGAGTTTTTTTCTACAGATCCGTTATTTACTACCCAACGTAGGAATGGTAAAGATGGGTTTGTATTGTTTTGATAAATCGTAAAGATGTCTGAATTGTGGAAGTAGTCTTCATTCTTTTCTGTGAATTTATTCTTATTAAAATCATAGGAATATATATATTTTTTCGTTTATATATAGTCTTTCCTTGATTAAGTTAAATAAGTCGGATTTTTGATATTCGTATACAACTTTGTCTGTTTTGTTGTTGAATAGGAAAGTATAAGTGAAAGTCGTAATCTCATTATCAGAATTTGCATTTGAAATAAAAGAATGAGCTGATTTCATATCATTAGACATTGTCAATGTTTCTTTAAGATCACCTAAAGCTTTACTCAAATTTGTTTTTCCACTTCCATTCTTACCATAGATAATTATCTTTCCAATGAAATCATTAGTGATGCAATCTTGAGAAAACTTATATCCATTGACATCCGAAAAATCAATATCTAAATCATCTTTGAAATTTTTGAAGTTATTAACCTTAAATTGTTTTAGCATTTTATCACCTAATTTCATATACCCGTAATTTTTTTACGGTCAATTGATACTGTGATTTTTTTACGAATGCAATTGTTTTGTGAATAGTAAAAAGACTAGATACTGTGATTGTATCTATTCTTTCTTCTTGGTGATATAGAACAATTGTTTGACTATGTTATTGTAATCAATGAGGTTGTTATAAGAAGCTTGTTCATAAACATTCAATAATGATGCGTATTGTGTGGATTGATCGACTGTGAAGTAATTGCCATCCCAATCTCTACATCCCATCATTGTAATCACAGGCATCTTTGTATATAACGTATTTAAATACTTTTGATAATCTGTTAGTTCTAGATTTGCGGTTTGCGATAATAGGGTTGAAAGATAGTTGACAGATATTTCATCAATCCATCCTTCAGGGATATCATAGTTTGCCCATAATACAAAGCGAGTGATATAACGTTTTTGTTGTTCTTCATCTGTTAATGCAGATAGTTTTTTACCCATGACTTCTTCATAGAAAGAATCTTCAATATATGGTTGATGATCACCATACATGAGAATGATCGTTGGCTCTTTTACATTTTTGAAATAAGAAATGAGGTTTGAAAAAGCAGTATCTGTTTCTTTGATCAATGAAAGATATTGTTCGCATAAAGGATAGCTACCTTCCATGTTTTTTAATTTCACTTGTGGGAACCAGGAACCTGTTTCTTGATCATAAGAACTATGGTTTTGCATCGTTACATTAAACAAGAAGAATGGTTTAGAAGTATCACGATGTTCATATAATTCTTCTACGTGTTCAAAATCACTTTGATCAGATACAAATAAACGAATCTTATCAAAATCATTATAATCACCATAACCTGTATAAGAATCAAATCCCATATAATCATAAACGTTCTCACGATTCCAATTTTCTTTGTAGTAAGGATGGAATGCTTGTGAGGAATATCCTTGGTCTTCTAAAGAAGATACGAGAGAAGGTATCGTATGGTTGACATACAACTGATATGCATTTGATCCAATTGGTAGAAAAGCCATTGTATTACCAGTTAAGAATTCATATTCTGTATTGCTGGTACCTGTTCCTAATGTAGAAACATAACTATATCCACTAATACAATTTTCTTCATCTTTTAAAGAATTGATGAAAGGTAAGTAATCTACAGTTGTTTCAAAATCTCCAATGACACTTAAATCAGAAAAACTTTCATTCATGATAGTAATGATATTTGGTTTTGTGACGGTTGAACTTGTTGTTGATGTTTTATTTTCATGACTTAAAGCGGTATTTAATATTGTAGGAGATTCTTCAGTAGAATCTTTTATATTCTTTTCTAATGTTGAAGGATCATAGTCATCTGGTTGAGAAAGGTGCAGATATCTTGTGTTAACTAAAAATTCAGCGATTGCACCTTTTGCCTCATATCCACGCGTTTGATTGAAAAAATCAGGTGTAGCTTTAAAGACTGTCGCAACATAATCTGTTCCATAAAATAAACACGCAACGATTATAAATAATCCTGCTCCAAATTCTCTAGAAATGCGGGATGACTTCGTCTTTCTATTTTTAATACAGAAATTAGATAACTTCCATAAACAAATAACAATTGTGATAGAAACAATACACTCTTTTGTGATTTTAAAGGAAAATGCACCCGCAACATTTGTGGCAGTTGTAATAGCACTTAGATCCCAAGGAAGGAGTGGGCCACCTTTATATAGTTTTACGTAATAATTAGCGATACCAAAGATTTCTAAAAAGACAGATGAAATACAAATGGATGCTTTGAAACTACCTGTTAATGAATAAATCAAAATATAAAATAGTAAGTTAATGAGATAGTTCATAACAACATTACCGAACATATCAATATCCCATAACATGTTTCCATTTAACATTTCTACTGCACATTCCATCAACAATGGAGCGATAAAGAATAAAATGATTGAATAAATCAGATTCTCTTTTTTCTTGATGAATGCAGTGAATATGATAATGGATAATAGTATTATTTCTGAAGCAATCCATAAATAAGAATAATCTACAAATTGTAAGAAGATACTTTTATGAATAATAGAATAGATTGAAATCAATAATACAATCAAAATAGAAATAATTTGATTGAAATGTTTTTTTATAAATGTCATACGATGTATATTATAGTCTTTATTTATTTTTGTTGTGTGAATCTTTTACACTGATTTGAAATGTTTTGGCTGTTAATTTATCAAATATATATTCTTCATGTGTATTTGTGTAAGAAGCATATTGGTTGAATGAATATTGTAATAGTGGGAAATCATTAGAAATATCGATTGTAGATCGAAATCGATATTGAATTTGTTGTTCCTTGATTTCATGACCAAGATAAGTAATCGTATGATGTGTTTCATCTGTTAATCGTTCTGCCAATTGTATTCCTTTTTCATCGATGGATTGATGAAATTGTTCATTCATTTGTAATTGTACTTGTGAATGATATTCTTTTTGATGATGGATACATAAATGTATAAATCGTATATCTGTAAATACATGAAAAAGAAGAATCAGAATTGTGAAGTAATGAGAGAAAGATAAGTATGTATATTGAAATGAAAGAATAAATGAAATAAAAGAAGATATCAATGATATACATAAATGAAATGATGAATGATAATTGATGATATATAAAACAGTAGAAATGCATAAAAAAGAAGAAGCTAATATCGTACTATCTTGATACTGTAAAAATGTACATTCATATATCAAAAGACCAATACTGATACATAATAAAAACCATGCATAGATATTCAGGAATCGATTTAGAAAAGACTCTTTGTTAGGAATAACAGAATCAAACAATAAAACATCTGTTTCTTGTGCTAAAGAAATCGCACTGCGCGTAAAAGTAGTGTTTGTTATGACGGCAGCGATATCACAATTATAGTAAGCAGCACCAGTAAAAGCTTGTTGTACGGCATCATTTCCAACAGGGGATTCATAATATTTACATTGAAATCCATAACGTTTTCTTTTCTTGTATGCAAGAATATCAATTCCTTGATCATTGGAGGCTTTTGTTACCTGAATATTATGATATCCATGCTTCTGTAACCATGAAGCACAATATTTT
>CAVHRL010000109.1:1086-4847 GCA_963638375.1 Lachnospiraceae bacterium | reverse complement strand
GTGTTATGGAAACATATAGTATTGCTCAACTATTTATTGTATTAGGTTCAATTTATGCATCTCAATTATAGAAACGTAAATCAAGATGATTATTCATCTATCTATGAAATTCAAAAGAAATATGTTTTAAGATATGAAGATCCAACGATTGTGAATATCAAAGATATATTAGAGCGTGTTGAAATGAATTTGCAGTCAAATCTAGAAACATATACATGTATTTTGATAGATGAAGATATTGTTGGTTATTATCGTATTGAAGAAGATTATGATTTCTTCTATGACTTATCATTTTTATATGTTAAAAAAGAATACCGAAGAAGAGGGATTGGTTCACTAATCATTGATCATATCAAAAAAGAGTGTGATGATGCGATTCAAGTGAATGTAATCATGAAAGATACAATTTTATGTTCTTTTTTAGAAAAGAATGCATTTTCTATCAAACGAGTCGTATCAAAATCAAGAATGATATATTCATACAGATAAACTTTGGAAAAAAGTTTATCTTTTTTTTGGGGATTTCAAATTTTTTGTGAATAGTATATAGAAGGAGAAATTCAATATGAGAAAAATTAGTGTAGAAGTTGAGCAGTTAGAATCCTGTGCTGCTCGCATGGAAGAAAAAAATCAGGATTATTTACGTAACTGCAATGCTTTATTTGATGCAGTGGAACTCATGTCTAATGCGTGGAAAGGAGAAGATAATACTGCATTTACTTCTAAGATCCTTTCTTATGAATCAGACTTTCATCAATTACATGTATTAGGAAATGAATATATCGATTTTCTAAGAAATTCGGCAAAATCATATCGTAATACACAACAAGAATTAGCGGCAATTGTAAATGGATTTCAAAAGTAGGAGGCTCATATGGCAAATATTCAAATATCTTTACAAGAAGTATCTGATACAGCGAACAAATTAAGAACATTGAATCAAATGATGGATGATGAATTAAATGAGATGAAACGAGAAATGAATCTATTGGATGGAACATGGATTTCAGATGGCTCAAATGAAATTCGTAATAAGTTTAATTTATTTTCAAATCGTTTTGAGAAGCAAAAAGAAACAATTCATCAATATGCAAAATTCTTAGATTTAGCGGTATCTTCTTATGACACATTGGAAACAACGATTACATCGAATGCATCAAGTATGCAAGTATAAACTTAGAAAGTTCATTCAATGTATCTTATGTGTATTATGTATTGTTTGTTCTAGTTGTAGTAAAAAAGAAAATGAACCGATTACTTTATTAGAGTGGATCAAAATATTAAATGATAAAGCTGGTATTACTTCATTTACAGAAACAAATCCATACTTTCCTAGAATCACTAAAGATTCTTCCTATTATGCAGATGTTCAAGCAGCAGTAGAATGGGGCGTACTAGAAGAAGCACATCCTTTCTTAGAAACACAAGTATTAAACAAAGAATGGACAGCATATACATTAGTCAATTTATTAGGAAATAACGAAAGTAGTTCTATAGAAATTGACGATTTATCTACAACCCATTTTCCATCACAAGTACAAACTTCAATCAAGAATGGTTTATTTACGTTAGATCATAAGAATCAATTTCATCCTGCAGAGGTAATGGATAAAGAAACCGCAATTACTTTATTAGAAAAAGTTATTGATACGATGAATCATCGACAAATTACGGAAACCAAAACAAATATTACTTGGAAAGAGGATACACAAGTACTGGATGTTGATCCAATTGTATTTCAACAAGATCAACAAATGATTCTAATTGAAGATGATGTTCAGATGAATCGAGGACAATTGATTCATTTCTATGATGATAAAAATGAATATTATTATGTTGTAGAACATCAAGATGGTAAATCATTGTACCTTGAAGATGTAGATCTTATGTCCTATACAAAAAATATGGATTTATCTGGTAGTTCAGAATTAAACTTTGATCAAGCAACAATTGAAGATAATAACGGAGATATCATTCAAGAATATTCTTCAACAAATCCAATATCACTCTGTTCTACGCGTGCCTTACAAAAGACATTTCATGTGAATGATTACAATATTGTAGTGACCGCAAGCTCATCAAGTGTAAAAGCAGAAGTAAATCGCACATTGCCACATGGTTCAAAAGTCTATGCGTCAATAAAATTAAATGGAGCGAAAGTTGATTATCAATTTTCTAGTAAAGAAAAAAATATTGATGATGCTTATTTTAAAGTGAAATTTTCTAGTGAGGAAAGTTTAGGATTGAAAAATGGTTCTTATAAGAATCTATACGGTGATTTTTCTAAATTTGATGCGAATGATTTCTTGTCTAGTGTTCAAAAAATGTATGTGGAAAAGAAAGATGTTGTAGAAAGTACATTAGAACTTTGTAAGATCAAATTACCGATTCCAAATGCACCACTTATGAATATTACGGTTTCACTCAATTTAAACATGCATGTTTCTGGTAAAGTTTCTTTATCACTTAACCAAACTTCTTCTATTGGTTGTGAAATTAGAAATGGAAATATGCGCATGATTCATGAATTTGATCATTCACATTCCAATCAGTTGAAAGCGAATGCTGGAATGAGTAGCGGAGTTATGTTTGGATTAAATCTAACGTCATTAAGGTTAATGGATGCTAGTTTAAATGCTGGAGCTGAGGCAACATTTAAAACATCATTACATCTCTATCAAAATGATGAATATAATGTTGTTGAAACAGATGTCGCAACAGATGTAGTAGATGAGCTAGCGGATGGGAATCCTAATGTATTAGTTTGTTCGGACTTATCTGCCAATACTGTCATCTATTTGAAAATGAATAGTGCTAAATCACAACTAGGAAAGATTGGTTTCACAAAACGAATCAATTTGTTGAAACGATCCATGTTGCCAAAAGGGAAAACACATCTAGAAAATTTCCAATTTGTTTCAAAATGTACAAGAAAAGAACGTGAAAAGAGTACAAAACTAGAAACCTTAACCGTAACGAAAAAAATAAAATTGAAAGAGTATTCAATGGTCGTGCATATATCAAAAGCGAAAGCTATTCAAATTACAGGATTACCAGAAGGATATACAAAAGATGATTTAGAATACATTTCCAGTAATGAAGATGTTGCGAAAACAGATTCGTATGGAAATGTTATTGGAAAGAGTGCAGGTAGTAGCGTGATTACTGTATCTACAAGTGATGGAAAACATTACATTAAATGTAATGTAATCGTGTCAGAGTGAATGCAATGTTATTATGGGTCAAAACACATAATGATGTGAAACGATACTTCTTACGTGGTACGCAAGCGTACATTCCAATACTAGATTCTAAGATAACAGTTATCTTACAAAAACATCAAATCTTTATTCGTGTTCCTAGATATCATTCAATTCAAAAGAATATTTTAAAGAATGAAGAAAGTACAACGATATGGAAAGACAATAAAGAAATTTGTAAATTGTTATTTTTAGACGAAGAAGAAAATCACTGTTATAAAAAATATCAGTGTCCTGAAGTTATAACGATTGGTTCTTCTCAAGATAACGATATCTGTATATCTACAAAAACAATTCCATTCCATCTTTTAAAGATTGATTTCCCACATCAGCAACTCTTCAATCTATCAACATATGATTTTTGTTCTATCAATGATACATGTGTAAATAGTGTAACTCCTTTTAAAATCTTCGAATTCATAAAAATTGATAGTTTAAGAATCATATTATTAGAAGATGGAATTATGATGAATACTCCCAAAAATGTATCCGTACATTTGC
>CAVHRL010000109.1:0-1076 GCA_963638375.1 Lachnospiraceae bacterium | reverse complement strand
AATCGAATACCAACTATTTCTACTACATTTACTTTTTCCAAACCATTTCAAGAAGAAAGATATCTACCAATCAATCAACGACCACTATTGTTAGAAATTGGGCCAACGCTCATGATGGCTTTAGCTTCTTTATTAACGAGTCTTTTAACAGCGTATCAAAGTTATGTTAGTGGAAGAGAATTACTATCTTTAGCACCTATGATCGTTTTGCCGTTAGTGATGTTAGTCTCTACTTTATTATTTCAACCTCTAACAAGAAGGTATGAAAGAAAGAAAAAACAAAAACTAGAACTTGAAAATAAAATACAGAAAGAACAATGGATCTCACAATTTCAAGATGCGTTGATCAAGTTTCAACAAGAATATTTACAGTATGTACAACAATACTTTCCATCAATGAAAGAATTGAACAATCAAATATTATCTTCACAAAAAATATATATGCATCCAATGAAGCAGTTATATCTAAGATTTTTTGATACAACAGATGTATTTGAGTTGAAGATTGATCCAATGTTACATAATCACTATAAAGATGATTTGTATCCAAAAATGTTTGATTTGTATAAATATCGTCATATTTTAATACAAGAGAATGAAGTGGCTTTTAGATGGTTAGAATATATCATTCTACAATGTGTTTGTTATTATGATGTACCAATGATCTTTGTCGCAAGTGAAAAATGGTTTCAAGTTCATTTATGGTGTAGAAATGTATTTTTGACATTTGATCAAAATGAAAGAATGTTAGTAACAAATTCAAAAGATTTTTTGAAATATTATGATCAATGTAAGGATAAAGATCCAATTGTAATAGCTTTTGAAGAAATACTATTACTTCCAAAAGAATGTATTTCTTTTGAAATCAAAAAAGAAATCTATGAAAGTGATGCAAATATTGTGATAGATTTTGAAAAGAATGTATATTTTAATCATGAGACATTATTAGAAATCCCTTTTGTTTTTGAACAAGAAGAAATCAATCTAGAAAAGCTTTTATATTTCGTATTCAATCATAAATATCAATTAACAGAGAATCTATATGATTTTTATACGATACATCAAATACAAAATAT
>CAVHRL010000108.1:0-4885 GCA_963638375.1 Lachnospiraceae bacterium | reverse complement strand
ACATATTTCCTCCTTCTAAAGAAGCACATCTCTTATATTTAAATTTTATATTACGCATTAAGACGGTCAATATATTATTGACTATTCTACAGTATCTTATCACTGCAGTTGTTTTTTTGATGACGTAAGCATTTAAATGAGCTATTGTATGAAAAAGCTTCTTTGAAATGGTTGCTAATTTCGCATAGGTCGGTACTTCTTTGACACTGATAATGATAATATAAAATACTTAGTGAATGGATACATTTCCAAATCATATTGAACGATAGCACTACAACCATCAGCAGCTTTTCTAAGATCAGTATATCCAGCAACGATATAGATATGATCGATAGAAGATAAATCAATCATGATCAAAAGCCTCAGATATCAGCTTTAAAAGACTGAGATCTGTAGAATCAGAAACCCTTACACTACAGTTACCAATATGAACAGTAATAAAAGATGAAGAATGTGTTGTTCTACTATTTGGCATAAGATCAACAGCTTTAAGTTTCTTCATGGCTTGTTGTTTATTCATTGAAACAGCAGATGAACTAGTAACTCTCTTGTCCATTTTAAAATGTCCTCCTTGTGGATTAATTATCCAACTTAGAAAGCCTTATAAAAACCACGGTTCAATTAGACGCTTACCTTTAATCACTAGCAAATCTCAAATCCCAAAAGAAAAGACTAAGCTTATCATTCACTTAGTCTACTCATCATTCTTCATATCCAGCTTGATAGTAAAGCACTTTACCTTCTGCATCTTTTACACAGAAGATACGAGCATTGCTTTCTACGTCATCTGTATTACCATTTTCAGCTTCATGTGCAACAACATCATTCAAAGCTTCATGAACATCATTATATTTAGGACTCATGTATGTACATGCAGAATAATACCAATCCGTACTATCTATTAATGCCCAATTTGAATCATCATCAACACCACTTAGATCTATTAATTGGTAACTATACATCTGATTTTCTGTTTCATCAGATTCTTGATTTTGAACATTTACAACATATGACTTTGTAGTCATATTCCCATGATTATCACAAGCATTTACAGTCACTGTATTTTCGTTCACCGAAACAGTATACCACCCAGTTTCATAGATTCTTCCATCTGTAGAACTTGTAAACTTTGCAGGTTCTTCATCTACTTTTGGCAAATCTCCATCTACAAGATCATAAACAGAAACAATATTACTGGAAAAATCAAATCCGTCCATTGTATCTACATCAACACTATCACTCGCAAAAGTAATCAATGGTGCTTGTGTATCATTCACTATAAATGTACAAGTAACCTCTTCATCATCAATTGTGTATGTCACTTCTGTTTCGCCAATCGAAGATAAAGAAATCTTCGCTGGTTTTGCGGATGCATTATTACTATTCTTTAAATAAGATAAAGTATCTATCTCATCATTTGCATATTCTAAATTCAATGTATTGAAATCATTCAACGATGATTCTGTAAAAACAAATGAATGATTTGTTATTTTATCTTTAAATAACAAACAAATAATACAAATGATTAAAGCAACAATAATAGCTAATAAAGCAATCACAATTTTTTTACTTTTTTTCATGTTATTCACCTAGTCATTGACTAATGCCGTAACCTACATAACCACCTGTCAAATCATAGCTATTTGTACTTCTTTGATTCCAAATCATTGAAATACTATACCATCCATTATGCGCATTCCATGGATCATATACATATGTATTACCATTACTACTTCTAAACAAAACAATTGCGTGTGTACTACCACGAGAAGTAAATGTTCCTGCACCAACTTGGAAAATAACAATCTTTCCTGCATTCAAGCTATTCACTAAATCTTCATAGCTTCCAATTCCATTTGTTTTCAAGCCCCAGTGTTCTGCGCCATATTTGATAGCCAAACCAGAGCCACCATGTTTTCTTCCAGCAAATTCACCAGTTGTAACCAAATAATCAGCTGCAACATTTGGTGTAACACCATTATGTAAAATTCCATCAACTGCCATCGCTACAGATGTAGGTACGCATCCCGTACTATTTAAGTTATATCCATTATACACTGCTCCAGCCCATCTGCCATCTCTTTGAGAATAATAAGTTGGTGTATATTGAGGATTTTCTACAGAATTTGTTGTAGCGTTTCCAGTTTTCGGAGCATTTGGATCACCTTTTTTATAGATAGCAATTTGATATGCTTCTACTCTTCTATTACATCCAACACTTCCTGAAACTTCTCCATTTTTAGCCCAACCAAGCCATCCAATATTTCCAACATGTGTTCTGTAATAAACATCATATTGATTTGCGAGTTCACCTGTTAATGAAATCTTAATTGCTTCTAAACGCTTGCTTTGACCAGTCACACCAGCAACATCACCACTGTGTACTGTAGATAACCAACCATAATCTTGAACATGTGCTTGGACATCCACATCACCATAGTTTGCCATATCGTCTGAAAGGTTCACAGTTAATGCTTCTACGCGTTTGCTTTGACCTGTTGTTCCTGCAACTTGATTATTTCCAACTGCTCCCATCCATCCATAATCTTGAACATGTGCACTTGTTGAAAAATTGATACTAATATTATCTAGTGAAGGAATTTCAGATTTTGATTGTAAATAGATTTCAATTGCTTCGATTCTTCTACTTTGTCCTGTTGTTCCTGCAACAGCACCATTTCTTTTCCACTTTTGCCAACCATAATCTTGTCCATGAACACGATAAACAACATTGTATTGATTTGCGAGTTCACCAGTCAAAGAAATTTTCAATGCTTCTATGCGTTTACTTTGACCTGTTGTTCCTGCAATTTGATTATTTCCAACTGCTCCCATCCAACCATAGTCTTGAACATGTGCTTCTACTTTAATATCACCTAAAGCAGTAAGTTCATTTGGTAGACCGATTTTCAAAGCTTCTACGCGTTTGCTTTGGCCTGTTGTTCCTGCTGTTTCACCATCTTGTTTCCAAGCTTGCCATCCAATATCTTGAATATGTACACGATAAACAATATCAAACTTACTTGCGAGTTCTCCTGTCAATGATATCTGTAACGCTTCTAATCGCTTACTTTGACCTGTTGTACCAATAATTGCATCTGCACCAACAGAATTCATCCATCCATAATCTTGCACATGCGCTTTCACACTAATTCCACCCATTGCTGCTAAATCAGAGGATAGAGTTATCTTTAAAGATTCAACTCGTTTGCTTTGACCTGTTGTTCCCGCTGTTTCATAACTAGCCGAAGTAGGCATCCAGCCATAATCCTGTACATGTGCTTGATACAAGATATATTTATCCATATTATCGATTTTATCTCCTTCACTAAAATTATTTAGTTGAGGGCCATTTTTATATTGAATCATAATACGAATTGCTTGGATCGTACGAGATTGACCTGTTGTTCCTGCAGTCTCACCATTTTTCTTTGAAGTTTGCCATCCGAGTCCCTGAACATATACTTGATAAACAACGTTGTATATATTAGCTAACGAACCAGTCAATGAAATTTGAACTGCTTCGATTCGCTTAGATTGACCTACTGTACCTGCTGTTTGTCCACTTGAAACTGGATTCATCCAACCATAATCTTGTACATGTGTTTTTATACTAATATTTCCACTAGAAAGTAAACTATTAGGTAAAGAAACTGTTAAAGCTTCCATTCTTTTTCCTTCATTCACTTTCCCAGAAACTTGACTTGTTCCAACTTGGGTAAGCCATCCATAATCTTGCATATGCGTATTATATGTAATTGATGGTCTTTCATAATAAGCTAATAAATTATCACTAGAATATGCTTCAACTGCATTATTTTCAACTTTCACTTCAATTGCAGTAATACCTAGTTGGTAGTCTTTAGATCCACAATACTCACCATTTTTAGCCCAGCCAGTCCATCCAAAATCCGAAATATACGCGCGATATGAAATATCATATGTTTGCGCAATCTCATCACTGAGCTTTACATAAAATGCTTCAACGTTCTGTGAATCACCTTTTCTAGTTTCTTCTCCTCCATGAACTTCTTCTTGCCATCCAAGATTTGATAGATAGGCATTGTAAGTAATTGCGTTAGAATCTAAATTTACTCCATCAATTTTAAAAGATATAATACTTTGATCCGTAGACAATGTTGTAGAATCTACAACATCTGCAACAACACTATTATCAATATAAGTTAATGTGTATTTGACAGAAGGTTCACTATCCACTTGTTCAGATTGATTTTCTTCTGCAGGATCTGGCCAAACAATATTTTCAGTTTGACCATCTCCTTCAATCGTTGTTTCACCATCATCTACTTCTCTATCAAAGCCAGTTTCTGTATCATCAACAGCTGGATAATCACCATCAATTTCATCACCTACGCCATAATCATCATCTAATCCATATTCATCTACTTCTGTATCAGTAATGTCTTCAGTAGAAGAATCTTCCCCTTCAGCATTGATTATGATTCCATTATTCAATAGCATTAAACTTGCTAGTAATATTGCTTGTAATTTCTTTTTCAAATCAATCACCCCTATCATAATTTTTATACACGCATTCGATTATAACATGCATAAATACAATGAAAAAGAAAAGACTAAGAATAATTTCTTAGTCTCAATCTTCTTACTTAAGTCCGTATTTCTTATTGAACTTTTCAACTTGACCTGCAGCAGCTGCGAATCTCTGTCTACCTGTGTAGAAAGGATGGCAGTTAGAACATGTATCAACCTTGATTTCCTTTTGTGTAGAACCTGTTTCAAATTCTGCACCACAAGATGTACATACTACCTTAGTCTTGTAATAATTTGGATGAATTCCGTTTTTCATGTTATTCAATCTCCCTTCTGCCTTATGCCTCTATACGTGCATAAAGAAAGTGCGTAA
>CAVHRL010000107.1:3112-4921 GCA_963638375.1 Lachnospiraceae bacterium | reverse complement strand
GAATATACCAATGAATGATTCAAAAACATATGAAGTATTTTCAAGTGCTAATACTTTAGGTATCTTCCAATTTGAGAGTGAAGGTATGCGAAATCTATTAAGAAGATTACAACCAAAAAACATTCAGGAAGTAGCAGATGCGATGGCTTTGTATAGACCGGGTCCAATGGATCATATCAATACTTATTTAAAGAATAAACAAGATCCTACTTCCATACATTATGCATCGAAAGACGTTTATGAAGTTTTAAAAGAAACTTATGGTGTCATGATCTATCAAGATCAAATTATGTTGATTGCAAGAAATGTTGCGGGATTCACATTAGGGAAAGCTGATATTTTAAGAAAAGCAATTTCAAAAAAGAAAGAAGATGAATTATTAAACCTAAAACAAGATTTCATTACTGGAGCAATCAATCATGGATATACGAATGATATCGCAAATCAATTGTATGATGATATTGAGAAGTTTGCGTCATATGGTTATAACAAATCTCATGCGATTGCGTATTCTTATATTGCATATCAACTTGCTTATTTGAAGGCGAACTATCCATTAGATTTCTATTCTTCATTATTAAATAGTGTGATTTCTGATACAAATAAAACATCACGATATATCGATGAATGTAAGAGAAGACATATTATGATTTTGTATCCAAGTGTAAATGAAAGCCTAAGTGTTTATAAAGTAGAAAAGAATGGTTTAAGAATTCCTTTATCTATGATCCATGATGTAGGTACACTTGTTTCAGATAAGATCGTTATGGAAAGAAAACAAAATGGAAACTATGTAGATTTCTTTGATTTTGTCGCAAGATGTAATCTTTATAATATGAAAGAAACCCAACTTACAGCCTTGATTGATTCTGGAGCATGTGATTGTTTCAAAGAAACAAGAATGACACTGAAATCAATCATGGAGAAAGCCCAATCTTATGCGGATGTTGTGAAAGTAAAAAAAGATGGGAAATATACAATAGATACTTCTTTAGTAAGTAAACCATCTTATATTCAACGTGCAGAAAATGATCGTGTACGAGAAGAATATGAAAGAAATGCATTAGGCTTTACATTAGGCGCATCTTATATTTGTAAAGTACGTGAAACAAATCATATTGAAGTACCTTCTTTGTCTCATATTTCTATGATGCAAGGAAAAGTCGTAGGTTTTTCTCAAATCAAAGATGTTCGTAAACATCGTACAAAAAAAGGTAGTATGATGGCATTTTTGAAGATATGTGATGAAACAGGTGAAATGGATATGATGGTCATGCCAAAACAATATGAACAATATTGTTCTTCATTAGTTAAAGGTGTGTTTATATTGTTTCACGCTAGAATCCAAGAAGATCGTTCTATGATTTGTGACATGATACAGTTTTATAAGAAATAATGAAAGAATCAAAACATAAAAGGGTACGAATATGAAAGAAAAAGATCCATCAACAAAATATTTGTTTATTTACCATTCGTATTTGGTGTCCTTTCTTTGTTTTCATTTCTACTTTATTATTACAGTTGCCATCATGCACCATACACATATATTGATGTTATATTGTTAGGACCAGTATTCTCTTTTGTGGGTATCGTTTTTTCGATTGTTACACGAAAAAGTCGAAATGAATATCCTTTGTTATGGATATTAGGTGTGATTAGTTGTATGTTTGGCTTTATCATTTGTGTTTTTGTTTTCATTTTATTGATTTGTCTAATGGCAGCTAAATTACAACATTAAAATACAAATAAACAAATGATAGATAAAATGTTTATTAAATTAATAATATTTAAAAATGATTGAAAATGGTA
>CAVHRL010000107.1:0-3018 GCA_963638375.1 Lachnospiraceae bacterium | reverse complement strand
GGTAATATAAATATCAATCAATACGATACCGTTAGAAAGGAACATGTTATGAGAATATTAATTGTTGATGATGAAGCAAATATCAGAGAAGTTGTTAGGGAATATTGTGAATTATCAGGTTATGAAGCAGATGAAGCGAAAGATGGTGTAGATGCAATTGATAAGGTGAAGAATACACATTACGATTGTGTTATCCTGGATGTTATGATGCCTACATTAGATGGCTTTTCAGCATGCAAAGAAATCAAAAAGATACAAGATGTTCCTATCATTATGTTGAGTGCTAGAACAGAAGAATATGATAAATTGTATGCTTTTGGATTAGGAATTGATGATTATGTCATTAAACCATTTTCTCCAAAAGAATTAATGGCAAGAGTAAAAGTTGTATTAGAAAGAGGAGCACATCACGAAAAGAATCAAATCGTTTATGAAGGACTCGTAATAGATTTATTAGGAAGAACAGTAAGCGTAGATGGACAACGTGTTACTTTGACACCAAAAGAAATCGATTTGTTGATTTATTTAATGAATAATAAAAACATTGCGTTAAGTAGACAAAAGCTATTAGAAGAAGTTTGGAACTATGATTATTTCGGTGATGATAGAACAGTAGATACACATATTAAAATGTTAAGACATAATATTGGGGTATATCGTGATCATATCGTTACAGTGAGAGGAATGGGGTATAAATTTGAAGCTTGATCGTAATGGAATCAGATTTCGTTTTTGGCTTGTATTTTTCTTGTTAGCAGTAGGTATTACGGTATTTATTGGAATCCTGCAGATTGGTTTTATTCGTCCTTATTATCGAAATAATAAAATCAAATCGATGAATACAGTCGCTAATGAAATCACCAATGACATTATTTTGACCACAACAGATGATTCAATCGCACAAGCATTACGTACAACCGTAGATAATGATGTTTGTGTACAAATCTATAATGAAAGTGGCAAACAAGTATATTCTGCAGATTCCTTAGGATCTGGGTGTCTTTTAAATACCAATTCTTTTCAAAATAACAATGATTTTTCTTCTTTAGAAGAGACTTTCCAACAAAATGGGAATGAATATTCTTACTTTGAAACAAATGAATCTACAGGTCAAGAAATGATTGTTTATGGAAGAAAAATCGTTTCTTCATTAGCGAACTATTATATGTATGTAAATGCACCACTAGAACCAGTTGATTCTGTTGTAACGTTTTTTTCACAACAATATGGATTTTATACGATCATCGCAATCATCATCGCATCACTATTAGCGTTATATATTTCAAATACGATAACACAACCAATCGTACGTATGAAAAAAGAAGCACAGAAACTCGCACAAGCAGATTATAACGTAACATTTACAGGTGGTTCTTTTACTGAAACAAAAGAACTCGCTGCTACTTTAAATGATACGAAAGATAAACTCGCAAAGATTGATGAAATGCGAAGAGATTTGATTGCGAATGTATCACACGATATTCGTACACCATTAACAGATATTCGAGCATATGCCGAAATGATACGCGATATTTCTGGAGATAACGCTGAAAAGAGAAACAAGCACTTAGAAGTCATTATTCATGAAACAGAATATATGTCACGATTAATTAATGATATGAGCGAATTGTCTCGTATGCAAAGTGGGAATGAAAATGTACATCGAGAGAATATTGATTTAGTAGAAATCATTTATGAAGTTGTACAAATCAATGAATCATTGCTGAGAAAAGCAAATCTTAAGATTGATATTGATGTACCAGATGAACTTATCATGTATTTTGATAGGGTGAAGATGGCACAAGTTGTATCGAACTATTTAACAAATGCGATAAAACATACACCATCTGGTAAGAAAATTTATATTCATGCGTATGTGAAAGAAGACGAAGAAACCGTACGTTTTGAAGTGATTGATGAAGGGGAAGGTATTCCAAAAGAAGAACTTCCATATATTTGGGATCGTTATCAAAAATCATCACGTACATTCCAAAGAACAATGACAAATACTGGATTGGGTTTATCTATCGTTAAAGCAATTGCGGTAACTTATGGTGCGAAAGTTGGTGTAATGTCGGAAGTGGGAAAAGGATCTACATTTTATTTTGAATTAAGGGAAACTCATGAAGCTTGATTATTTAAATGGAACAAAATATTCAATTTATCAACCTAATGATATGTATCATTTCAATTCTGATACAGAATTATTGGGCAGATTTATGCATATTCATAAGAATGATCATGTATTAGATATTGGATGTAATAATGGTGCTTTGTTGTATTACGCAAAAGAAAAACATGCGAAAAGCTTATGTGGAATTGATTTATTTGAAGAAGTAATAGAAAACGCAAGAAGTAATTTTGAAAGAAATGCAGTAGAAGTAGAATTATATGTTTGTTCTTTACAACAATTTAAACATGAACAATTTAATGTGATTGTTTGTAATCCACCATACTTTAATACACAAAATGATGCATTAAAGAATCAAAATGAATATATTAAAGCTGCACGTCATGAAGAATATTTGACGTTAGATGTTTTATTTCAAAATGTAAAAAGATTATTAAAATCAAATGGTTCTTTTTCTATGGTATATCGTCCAGATAGAATATCTGAAGTTATACTTTATGCAAATCAATACGGTTTTTCTTTAAAAAGGATGAGATTAGCATACGCATATATGCAAAAAAACGCTAAAACTGTTTTATTTGAATTTGTGATGAATCAAAATACAACTTTGATTGTAGAAGAACCTGCTTTCTTAAATGATCGAAGTAGTTTTGGGTGGAAAGGAATACAAACAAAATGACAGGATTGATTACTATTTTATTTATACTTTCATTATGTGTATTTTTGTTTTGTATTTACTTTTTAGTAAAGTATCAAGATCAAATGAAACTACCACAAATTCCTCCATATATTTCTTCAACGAACTATGTAGATCAAATGCAACTGCAGATGGATTATGAAAGTATCTATCAACGTTTAAAAGAATCGATTTCTTTAAAGTATAAAGA
>CAVHRL010000106.1:0-4923 GCA_963638375.1 Lachnospiraceae bacterium | reverse complement strand
ACCAATTTCACTGATTTTTCCATCAGGGATAACAATTCTCTTAAGTGATCCATTACGAAGTAACATGTCAATTACATATACTCTTTCAGGTAATTCATCTGTAGTTGCATTAATAGTAATGCTTCCATCTGATGTTGTGACATTGCTATCGCCATATACAACTTTTAATACATCTGCTTTCATTGTTTCTAATAGAGCAAATGTGAATGTATCTGTTTTTTCTGTTTGTGAACTATATACTACTGTTCCACCCCATGCTTTGATGTCTTCAGTTTCAGGACTATTTTCGTTTGTGATACCATCTTCACTTACATGTCCTAATTCAACATAAGTACTAGCTAATGCACTAGATGCATCAGTTGGGAGTGTAGTTCCTAATGGTGCTACATACACGGCACCTGTTGTTTTAGGCTTGCCGACTGTAATATTTTTAATATCCATTGTTTTTCTCCTTATTCATAATGAGTAATATCAAATACTGCTTGATAGCGGTATTTTTTAGTTGTTGTGTCTGTATAGTTGTAGTCTGAATTTAGCGTTACTTTTAAAATATTGTCATCTTCGATTAAAAGATTCATAGCAGTGACAACACGATTACTTAAATATGCCGCATTGTACATAGATGTACTAATTGATTGAATTGCTAGTGTAGATTGTCTTAGCATTCTATCTATGCTTCCACCTGTTTTTTCAATCATAATATATTCACTTGGCATATCTTTTTCATGTTCCAAAAAGCATGGAACATCTAACGTTTCTTGAAGGAAGTTTCTTACAATTTCTTCAATCATTCTCCGCCACCTAATGCTTTGAGCAATATATTGTATTTTAGATTTGCGTAATACGCATGAATATCAGCTGGTTTGATATTTGCGTGGCAACGTGTAGTTCCTACACCTGTTTCAAGTTCAAATGTTCCATGATTTTCATCATTAGCTCTTGCTAATACTTGTTGACCATAGTCATTGATAATATTCTGCATTTCTTGAGACTTCATTAGTTCAATAAATCCAGCAGAATTATATTCAAATCTAAATTTACTACTCATATGCTTCAATCGTTATCTTTCTGTTCCAATCTGTAGGAATCATAGAGTCTATCCCTCGAATTTCTAAGCCGATTGTGTGCCATTTTTCGCCCCAAATCTCCACGATTTTATCATTCCATGAATGATTGTCCTCTTTTGGAATCCCAAGCGTATAAACGGCAATATGTCCATCTAGCGAAGTGTTATTTTCTATATCACTAGATGATACTGGTGCTACTAACACATTATCTACATCTTCTCTTACTTCACTAGTTATTGGATGATTGAATGCATCCCTTTCGCCAGTTTCTTCATAAGATACCAATGTAACAGTAATACCTTTAATCTTCTTCATCATTGTTAAATCCATAAACATCTGCAAATCCAAATGTTTGTGTTCTTAAGCCGAGAGTCTTTAGGTCTTTCTTTAATATGCTAGTTCCACCGCCTGTATTGACATATGTTCCACTCCAACTATATCCAAGTGCAGATTGTGATTCTTGAGATAGTGTAGAACTACTATTTTCATCTTGTTCTAATCTTCTAATTACAATGTCACAAGTAACCATCTTCAAAACATTTGCATAGTCTTCATCTTGTGCTTTTTCATCAAGATCTACATTGCATTTCTTACCTTCAATTCTTAAAGCAGATGTAACATCTTCTAGAATTACTTCTGTTTTTTCAATTTGTTCAGTAGTTAGTGCTTTATATCTCTTAATTACATCATCAACTGTTGCGAATGTACTCATGATTAGCCTTTCTTCTTTTTATCAACTTTTACAGACTTTTTCTTTGGTGCTTCATTTTCTTCTTTAGTAACAGAATCAGTGGGAGCTACAACTAGCTCCCATGATTTATCCGTTAGCTTAGAAGTAATATCAATGACAGCACCTGTCTTGATATTCTTGTACTGCATAATTATTCCTTAACGATTCTCTTAAATGAATCTGTGTCTAGAATACCGAAACCGATATATGCTTCAGCACGTAATACAACTTGGTTGTGTTGTTTTAAATCACCTAATCCATCTGGATCACCGTATTCAATTACTTCGCATGGAATTGATTCTGCATAACCCCATTTAAATGCGTTAGCAAAGTCACCGACAATAGCTAAGTCTTTAGATGTGCCATAAGCTACTGTTCCGTTAACATCTGATAACATGCCGTTAAATGATGCAGGATTGCCACCGAATGCATATTCAGGATATAACTTAACTCCATTAGCTTTGATTTTACCTAATGAAGATGCGAATGCTGGAGCTAATGCCATACCATTAATTTCTCCATCAGCACCTTGGATAGCTGAAATTGCTGATTCTAAATCATCGTCTTCTGCACCTGCAGTAGTTGTAATAGTACCTACTACATCAAAGTTCTTATCTGCCAATTCTGTTACTGCTGTTCCAGTTGCAGGATTTACGCCATGCATTGCGGCAATATCTAATGCTCTAGCCATTTTCTTAGCAAATCCTTCTGTAAATGCTTTGATGTATGGAACTTGTTGTTCTTCAGCCATATTAACAAATTCATCTGTTAATCTGTGTTGATATACGAACTTAATAGGTTTGATTGTTACTGTTTTTAATTCAGCTTTTCCTTCAGGTTTAGCTGAACCTTCACCTACGATAGCTGCTTCACCATCCATTGAGAATGTCATGTAGTCAGCACCTACAAATGGAATTGGTTCTTGTGCTGATAGTTTTGCTAATGCAGAATGTCCTTTAACTTTGCTGAATACATCTGCTACTAATTCAGCATTAAATAAATTTGTGCTTGTTGTAATGTTTCCCATGTTAATTTTCTCCTCTTAAAGCTTTCGCTAAATCTTTGTATTTTTTCATCTTGTCATCCTTTGGCTTATCTTCATGATTTGCTAAAGGTGCTACTTGGGTTCTTTTTCCAATCACTCCCACTAGAGTCTCAGCATCTTTCTTGATTTCTTCTTCATTAGAACCTTTTAAGCGGTCAACCATTTCAAATGGTAAGCCTGTTTCATGTGCTACTCGCATTTTTACCGAGTTGGTCTCGTATGTAGCAATTTTTGATTCTAATTCAGCTTTTTCTTTATCATAGTTTGCGTAAGTCTCTGCTTTTTTAGCATAAGATGCATCAAGATCGCTGATTTGCTTTTCGTATTTTGCTTTTAATTCAGCCATATCATCTGCTGATGTATAGCCTTCATATTGCTTTTTAAGTTTCTCTTCTTGTCGATTCAAACGTTCTCTTAGAATTTCATCTAATGCTTCTTGTGTTTCAATTGGTTTAAAATCACTCATTTTTTGGTCTCCTTTTTCCTACTTTCCGTGTAGTGTACGTAAATATCTAAAAAAGAGGTAGGATTACCTCTTTAATAGCGAATAATTTGTTTTCGTCTTTCTCTAGCCGTTTTTGCTTGCCAAAGTGCGAAAACCATCGATTCCATAAGGCATATATCTATGCCTTCTTTAATGCTTTGATATCCATAGCCACCATTGGATCCAATCAATCTTTTTTGACAATTGCTAACAGATTGAGTTAGTGATGGTTGCCCCATATGACATATCAAGTTTTGGTCTAAGCTATTTTTGAATACATCGTTTGCAGTTATTACTTCTGCAACTTTTGGAATAATTGGTGGTTTTAACTTTAATGCTTTCATTTCTTCTTCAAGAATTAAAGCACCATTGCCATCCACAACTACTTTTTCAATTTGTGCAGTTTTTAAAAACCTTAGAATCCAATCATCACCATTCCGTTTAGGTTGGCAATCGATTGTTTCTACAAACACTTTATCCGTAGTGGTCTTACATGCGATTGACAATGCCACGTTTTGCCCATCAACACCATACTTAATGCCAACATATAATTTACCTTTTAGATTAGGTAATGAATTTAATTTGCATTCATTCCATTGTGATTCCGAAATAAATGATTTCAAATTCTTCTTAGACCAATAACCTAATCTTTGGATATTAAAATCAAGATCGTCATCACCTATTTCATCTTTAATAATTCTTTCGGTAAATATAGTGCCTAGTGATGGATTAGTCTCATACCATGCTTCTATATCTTTTGGACTAGTCATGTTATCAACTGACCATTCCGCCCATCCTGTATTTTCTGTTTCACCTTGTAGTGCTTTGTTTCGCATTTTAGCGAATACAGTACCACTAGATACCATAGTTGGTGGCGTACCACAAAATACTGTTTGTGGGTTTTTAGAACTTGAAACAACATACTTTAATGTAGTTTCTTGGTCATCTTGATATTCTTGTGCTTCATCTATAATCATCAAATCGAAACCTTCACCAAGTCCACCTTTAGATGTTCTAGTTCTAAACGATACTTTCCCGTCACTTTCAGGGAACTCGATTGTTTCTAATCCATACTGTTTGTGTGCAATATAATCGTGCTTGTCTTTGTATCCAGCATCTTCTAATAGCTTTAATAATCTATAAAATGCACTGGATGATGTAGGTGTTCTATGTGCCGTATGCAATATTTGTTCACCATTCATCAATCCATATGCTTCTCTTATTGTGATTACTTCATTCTTACCATTTCTTCTAGGCACTGAATAGCCAAATTTTGTATGGATCCACAATCCTTCGTCATTGTATGAAAGCATGTCATATATCAATAACTTCTGCCAATCTTGAGCGGTTCTTCCTGACTTTTCATAGATATCAATAGCATCTTGTCCATATGTCTTTTCATATGGAAGAATAACGGATTTTGTAGGAGTTTGGCGACCTAATCTCTTAGGTTCTGCCATGTTTTCTCCTATCCGTTTTTTTCTTTTGGTGGTCTAAATACTTTCTTCATATTGCTTATATACCAAGTCTCACTTCTAATTCCTCTTCTGTAAATACATCTTCAAGTTCATCATAATCAATTGGTGCTAAATAACCT
>CAVHRL010000105.1:0-5033 GCA_963638375.1 Lachnospiraceae bacterium | reverse complement strand
AATTCCAATTTTCACTTCACAGTTAGAGAAAGCTAGAGAGGCTACAGACGCTGCTAACTTAAGAGCAGCATATGCTGAAGTAGTTACAGATGAATTAACAAATGGTGAGTCAGAAGACAAAACAGTTGATTTGACTCAGACAAAAGATGGTTGGCAAGATTCAAACATCACCAAAATTGGAGATGTTGTAATTAAGGAAGATCCAACTTTAAGTGGTGTTGCTGAAGGCCAAACAATTTTAGTTAGTTATGATGCAACTAACAATAAAGTTACTTTTGCTGTAAAATAAAAAGCTACTTAAAAAATTTATTGTTGAAATGAAAAAAGATGCTAAGTATATACACTTTAGCATCTTTTATTATGATAGCTTTTTATTCTATTACAATAGTATTTGTTTCTCCATCACTTGTAACAGTTACTGTTGCAGTTCCAGTTTTAAAATCATCATTGTTTATGGTAATATTTCCAATTTTAACACTTGCTGATCCATCTGCGAATCCTTTAGCTTGTTGCGTCATTGTAACTTCACCTTTAGCTGTTACAACACCACCGTTAGAAGTTACAGTTACATTTGTGTCAGAAGCGCTTCCAGTTAAAGCTGATGTTGTGCATTCTGCATACATAGCTCTGATATTAGCTAAATCCGTTGCTTCTCTAGCTTTCTCTAACTGTGAAGTGAAAATTGGAATTTTGACTTCACTTATAATTCATCTAATACTTTTACTTTCTCTAATAATTCTTTTTGATCATTGTGAGAATATACATTCATTGTTGTACGGATGTCTTGATGTCCTAATAGTTCTTTTACTTGTTGAGAATTGATATTCCTTTGTAATAGATTTGATGCATATGTATGTCTTAACATGTGGAAATGAAAGTTTGATAGTTCTGGAATATATTTGTTTAATCTAGTACAGATAGTTGCTAGAGAACGCCGATTGATGAATGAACCATCTTGTCTGGTACATACTAAATTGATTGGAATTTGAGTAGAACAAATAATACTTCCTGAATAGATTGGATAGTGTATTACATTGTTTTCTGTTTGTTTAATGTAGTAGTTTTTGATTGGTTTAGTGAATAGTTTTTCTTTAATGAGTATTTCTTTTAGTGTATTTGGAAAATATACAATTCTAGTTTTGTTTCTTTTTGGTGCTGTAAATTCCAAACGATTCTTCCCTTCACAATTCAATACCATCGCTCGTTGTACAATGAGATATTGTTGATCTAAATTGATGTCATCCCAGGTTAACGCAACTACTTCTCCTATTCTTAGACCTGTATAATAAGCTATCTGAATTGGTAATAGATGTGGATTGTTTTTTGATTGAAGATAAGAAACAATCTTTTGATATTGTTCATGTGTGATGGTTTCTTGTTTTTGATTTAAGTTAGAAAAGATATCTTGTTCTGTTTGGTGTACTAATTTAATGTGTTTCATTGGGTTTAATGCAATGATTTGTAATGGATATATAGCGTAATCAAATACATTTGTAAGTAGTGCAACATAGGCTAGAATGCGCGATTTACTGAAAGATTTTTGATTCACTAAAGTATTGAAATATTCTTGTAGAATTGTTGTATTGATCTGTGATACTTTCTTTTTTACGATCATATCTTTCTTAAGCATTTTTATAACAGATAGATAGTTATTCTTCGTACCAATAGTATAAGTACTTTGTAGTAATTCATTTTGTTTGTAAGAATCTAATAATTCTTCTAATGTAATTTTGTTTTTTATTTGTTTTTGTTGCAAATATTTAATAAACATCTTATTTCTCCTTAGATGTTTATTGTCTAAAAAAGAATATTACAATATGCAATATTCTCAAAAATAATATAAATACGCTACGAATAGCACTCCAAAACAAGCTCCACCTAGATGAGATTTCCAACCAACACCAGGCAAGAAATTCATTCCTAAGTTAATAAGCACTGCTGTAAGAATAGAATAGTTTCCAAAGATACCTTCTAATCCATAATTCAAATAAATAAGAGTTAACTCTACCGCAATCAATCCATACAGTGCACTCGACATTCCACCAGATATAGAATGTTCATCTCCCATGAGGTAATTAAATACATTTCCTGTAATCATTGATCCAAATAGTAATATCGAATAATATACTTTCCCTAGCATTAGTTCCATACTTGTTCCCATAGACCATAAACACCACATATTCAATACAAGATGTAATACAGAAAAATGCACAAATGAGGCAGTAACAAAACGATAGAGTTCTTTTTTGATATTATAAGATGGTTTTTCTAATGCGCCACAATCTAATAACGCAATATCATATGGATTTGAATTCTGTTTTTGTACCAAACGAATATAATTTCCTATACACAATAAAATAACAATGATTGTAATTGACATTCTTTCTCCTTCTACAAATTAATCTTGATCCAATTATTTAAATCCTCATGTGGTTCTACTGCCCACGAAGAATATGTTGTACGTATATAGACTTCTGTATTTGAATAAGCAAATAAGTCACCTGTATTCACTTCTTTTAACACTGTCTTTTCTGTTGTCCATTCATTCGCAGCAACTAAACTATCTTTCGTTAAAATCTTAAGATTGGTTATATCAAGTTCAATCGCAACATAACTCGCATTAATTGGATGCGCCCATTCCCCTTTGTTATAATTATTTAACGCAACATAGTAGCTGACTACTGTTTCTCCATAAGAATAAACATTTCCTTTAATGATATTTCCTTCTAAAAGATTATTTTGATTTGTTGTAGGCCACATCGTCGCATTTGCAGAAATCGCTTGAATGATTTTATTAGAATTAATTGTTTCATTAGAATCAGGTGTTGGTATAACATCATCACTTGTTCCAGTTTCTACCCAGGTAATACTTTGAATTGTATTTTGGTTTTGAACGATAACTTCTAATATATTTGCGTTTCCATTTGATTTAGGACTTCCTTGAGCACCTGTATCTTCACTATCTGTTCTACCATATCCTTGAATATCATCTTTCTTAGTAAATACAAGTGATGTTCCTGCATCATAATAATATGTTTGATTTCCTTTCATGTTATCTGCGTTATATTCCGCTAAAGCAACTGCTTTGGCTGAACTAACATTCGTTTGATCCACTTGTAAATCAACTTGTTCTCTTTGTTTGATAAACATAGGAAAAGTTATCGCTGTTAGTATAGATATAATTGCGACTACAATTAATAATTCCGCAAGTGTAAAACCTTTCTTATTAGATTGCATATTTCTATTATACAAAAGAAAAAGAATCTTGTATGATTCTTAATCTAATTGTTTAATTGTTTCAACAGTTTTTATGTATTCTTCTTTGATCTTTTTAAATAACAAATCTGTTCCTTCAAAAGAACCCGCTCTAAGAATTTCCGTAATTTCTACAGTATCATCTGTTAATTGTTTAAAGCTTAGATTCAAACAAATACCTTTTAATGTATGGGCTGCACGGAATGCGTTCTCTACATTTTTTTCGTTCAAAGCTTGTTCTAACTCATTAAAGCTTTGATCATCATTAAATTTCTTAACAATTTTTGTGATTAAAGAAACATTTTTAAGTCGAGAGAATATATCTTCATAATCTCCACCCATCTCTTTATAACATTCTTTAATATCCATATTGTCCTCCCTAACAGTAGATATACAAATAGAAAAAAAGGAGTTTAAAAACAAATTATTTTAAAAATTAATTTCACCTAATTTTCACTCTCTAATTATAACGTTTAAATAACTTTAATAAATAGAAAATTCTTAATTTTCATCGTACTTTACGAGAATTTTTCTTTTTTCTTACATTTTCATTTTCATGATTTTTTTACAAAATAATCTGGAATATACAAAATATCAAAGGTTGTACTCAAATCTTTATACAATTCTTCTACACTCATTTGTTCTGCATCAATTTCATGTGTCCATAAACGAATTACTGTTTTTTCTGTTTTCATATTCAATACCTCTTTTCTTGATGGCATTAATATACTCTTTAACTCTTATTTTACTGTACCTTTTTTGGTACAGTAATACATTTTATTGAAAATGTTTTTTTCTTAAAATCACGATTGGTTTATAATTGTTACGGAGGTAGCTATGAGTCAAATTACTACGAAAGAAATAAAATTACATAATGGTGTTATTATCCCAACTCTAGGATACCGTGTTGATAAAGATCATGGTGAAAATAATTATGAGCGTATATTAAATGCAATCAAAGCTGGTTTCAGACATTTTGATATTAGTGCTGATAGTCAAGCAGAAAAAGTAGCTCAAAAAGCATTCAATGATAGTCTAATCCCTAGAAGTGAATTATTTATTACTGCGAAATTAGATAATGACCATCATGGTTATCAGACAGCATTACGTGAATTTGATAACACATTAAAAAGATTAGGAACTGATTATTGTGATTTATATTTAATCAATTGGCCTAATCCAATCAAATATAGAGATTCATATGAAGAAACGGCTATCGAAACATGGAAAGCTTTAGAAACGATTTATAAAGAAGGTAAAGCAAGGGCAATTGGCGTAGCCAACTACGAAGGAAGACATATTGAATTTTGTCTAGAAAAGAGTGAAATTGCACCAATGGTTAATCAAGCTAGAATCTATCCTGGATTTCCATTTGAAGAAAATCTATATTGTGCAAATGAGCATAACATTCAAACAGAAGGATTTCTGCCACCTCATTATGAAGATATTTTAAATTCAAATGAATTAGAAATATTTGCAAAGAAATATCACACAACATCACGCGCTATCGCTACAAGATACCATCTAGAAAAAGAATGTCTATCTTTATGTTCTGGAAAAGATGTAGATGAATTAAAAGAATATTTTGAAGCTTTTAATTTTGATATTAGTGATGAAGATATGAAATTTCTTGATGTCATGAAAAATTACGGGCCAGAAAATATCAATCCTGATACATGTGATTTCTAAAAAAACTTGGAACAACATCCAAGTTTTTTTGCCTTTTCTACTGATTCTTTGATCCTTTTGGAAAATGCATCTGTAACTGTATTATCATC
>CAVHRL010000104.1:0-5087 GCA_963638375.1 Lachnospiraceae bacterium | reverse complement strand
CTTTTATTGAGAAGCCTTAGCTTCTCTTTTTTTTTGTCTTTTTTTACTTCAAACACACAGATTGACTATTGTCAAAAAGTAAAAAAAAGAGTATATTAATTAATGTAAAAAAGGAGTGCTTAGGCACTCCTTCTGTTATGCTTGGAGGGTTATGGACAAAATTGAACATTTGAAAGAATTGTTTCAACCAGTATTTGAGTCTAACAATGTCAAATTATATGATCTTGTTTTTCGAAATTCTGGAAAAGATCGAACATTAGAAGTTTCTATTATGAAACCTGATGGAACAATGGATCTTGATACTTGTGCGGCTGTTTCAGAAGAAATTTCTGAAATATTAGATCGTGAAGATCCTATTAATGAGGAATATACATTAGAAGTATGTTCTCCTGGTGCTGAAAGAGAGATAAAAGATTTAGATGAAATTCATCCTGGATTATATGTTTATGTTCGTTTGAAGCATCCATTTAAAAAAATGCTCGAATTTGTTGGCGAAATCTTAGAAATAAGTGAAGAAGGTTTGATTACCTTAGCTTATAGAGATAAAGCTGCCACTAGAAAAGCAGAATTTACAAAAGAAGATATTGATTATATTCGCATGGCGGTCAAATTATAAGGAGAAGACAAATGCAATTAGATTATAGAAAGATGTTAAAAGCATTAAGTGCTGTTGAAGAACAAAGAAATATTCCTGAAACAGTTATTTTAGAAGCATTAAAAGAAGCAATGGCAAAAGCATATAAAAAAGATGCTGAATTGTCTGATATTGATGTTGTTGCAGAAATTAATGAAAAAAAGAAGACAATCGATCTTTATCAAAACTATACAGTATTAGAAAGTGATGATGATGTTCAAGACGATGAATTAGAAATTGGTTTAGCCGAAGCAAAAGAATTCGATCCAAACGCTGAAGTAGGTGGTACTATTAGACGTCCAATTGAAGTTGAAGGATTAAGCAGAGCTGCAGTTTCTATTGCGAAGAATGTTATGCGTCAAAAAATCAGAGAAGCTGAAAAGGGTGCTGTTTATGATGAATATAAAGATAAGAAGGATGAAATGGTATTAGGTGTTATTGAGTCTGTTAAAGATAAATTCACTCTAGTTAATTTAGGAAAGACAGTTGCCTTAATGCCTCATTCTGCTCATATTCCTCATGAATATCTAAGAGAAGGAGATACAATCAGAGTAGTTATTACTGCTGTAAACAAAGAAACAAAAGGTTCTCAAGTTCTTGTTTCTAGAGCAGATGCAATGCTAGTAAAAAGATTATTTGAAAAAGAAGTTCCTGAAATTTACAATGGTGTTGTAGAAATTAAAGCAATCGCAAGAGATGCTGGTGAACGAACAAAAATGGCTGTATTATCTCACAATCCAGATATTGATCCAATTGGTGCATGTATTGGACCAAGGGGCCAAAGAGTTGGAAATATTATTGAAGAATTAAATGGTGAGAAAATTGATATTTTTGAATATTCCAATGATGTGAGTGAACTTGTTAAGAATGCATTAGCACCAGCAGTTGTCACTGCAGTTTTACCAGGTCAGGATGATAATAGTTTACTTGTTATTGTTGATTCTGCTCAACTTTCCTTAGCTATTGGTAAAAGAGGAAAGAACGCAAGACTTGCTGTTAAACTAACAAATCATAAGATTGATATCAAGACACGTGAAGAAATCATTGAATCTGGAATGGATTATGATGCATTATTAGCTCAAGCTGAAGTATTGAAGCAAAAAGCTGCTGAAAAGACAGCAAAGGAAAATGCACGTAAATTAGAAGAAGCAATTAAAGAACAAGAAGAAAAGAAAGCTGCAATTGCTGATAAAGTTGCTGCTTTAAAAGAAAATGTAGCAAGTGAAGATGATGATTTTATTCCAGAAGAAATGATGGAAACATTAAGTGAAAATGTACTTGATGAAATGGCAATGGAAGATGTTAAAGAAGAATCAGATGAAACAATAGAAGAGCCTGCTGTAGCACAAGCTGTAGAACAAACAGAAGAAATTGAAGAAGAAAAGATTGAAGAAGAACAAATCGTGGAAGAAAAGAAGAGCAATAAACATGCAGATCTAGAAGAAATGGCTGCAAATAATACATATGTATCTAAGTTTGAAAAGTTAGCTGATACAAGTAAGAAATCTGATACGAAGGCTAAGAAGAAGTTCAAGAAGAAGTCTGATGAAGACAACTATAAAGTATCCAACAAAGAACTTACTGAACAATTAAAAGAAAAACTTGCAAATCGTACAGCTCCTACAGCTCCAGTATACTCTGAAGAAGAACTTGCTGAAATCGAAGCTGAAAGAGAAGCTGAAGAAGAAAAAGAATATGATATCGATTACGATGAATATGAAGATTATTACGATGAGGAAGACTAATGCCTAGAAAAGTTCCAATGAGACGTTGTGTAGCAACTGGTGAAAGATGCGAAAAGAAAGAACTTCTTCGTATTGTTCGTACACCAAGTGGTACACTAGAAATAGATCTAACAGGTAAACTAAACGGTCATGGTGCATATTTAAAGAAAAGTGAAGAAGCAGTTATGACTGCGAAGAAAAATGGTGCTTTAAAACGTGCATTAGAAGTTGAGATTCCTGATGAATTCTATGATGAAATCTTAAAAACCATTCGTTAAAGTTAATATACAAAGAAAAGAGGCGATGTATAAGAATGTTTTAAAGACATCACTTTGTGATGTGAGATAGAGAGGGAGGTTATTTATGCCAAAGAATACTAAGAGCAATGCTAGTTCTAAAAATAAAAAGAACACAAATAAAGCTCGAAATAATAAAGCTTTTGATAATAAGCCAAAAAAGATTGTTGAAGAAATTCATGAAATCACTTATACAGAAGGAATTACTGTTGGTGAATTAGCAGATAAAACAGGTCATACTTCTACTGATATCATTAAGATGTTATTTATGGAAGGAAAAGCTGTTACTATCAATACACCATTAGATGATGAAACTGTTGAATTAGTATGTATTTCATATGATATAGAACCAACAAAGATTAAAGAAAGAGAAGAAGATACACTTGAAGTTGAAGTGGAAGATGATCCTGAATCTTTATGCGAACGTCCACCTGTTGTTACAATCATGGGACATGTAGACCATGGTAAAACAACTTTATTGGATACAATTCGTAAATCTAAAGTTGCTGCAGGAGAAGCTGGTGGTATTACGCAAGCAATTGGTGCATACCAGGTATCTATCGATGGAAGAAAGATTACTTTCTTAGATACGCCTGGACACGAAGCTTTTACTGCTATGCGTGCACGTGGTGCTTCTATTACTGATATTGCGGTTATTGTTGTTGCAGCGGATGATGGTGTTATGCCACAAACACGTGAAGCTGTCGACCATGCAAAAGCAGCAGGCGTTCCAATTATTGTTGCTGTGAATAAGATGGACAAACCAGATGCTAATCCTGACCATGTTATGGGAGAAATGAGTGATCTAGGTGTCATGCCAGAAGAATGGGGTGGAGATACAATCTTTGTTCCTACAAGTGCTAAAAAAGGTGATGGTATCGATGACCTTTTAGAGACAATATTAACAGTCGCTGATGTGAAAGAATTAAAAGCTAATCCTAAGGCAATTGCTACTGGTTCTGTTATTGAAGCAAAATTAGATAAAGGAAGAGGATCTGTTGCGACTTTACTTGTTCAAAATGGTACATTACATCAAGGGGATCCTGTCGTTGTAGGTACTGCGTTTGGTAAAGTGAGACGTATGACAGATGAAAATGGACATACATTAAAGAGTGCTGGACCTTCTACTCCTGTAGAAATCATTGGTTTAAATGAAGTTCCTGAAGCTGGTGATTTATTTAGAAATTTTGATGATGAAAAAGAAGCTAGAGCTTTGGCTGATAGAAGAAGACGTAGAAAACAAGAAGCTGAAAGAAGACAATCCAGTGCGATGTCTTTAGAAGACCTTTCTGCACAGATTGAAGCTGGTAATATTAAGGAAATTCCTATTATTATTAAAGCAGATGTACAAGGCTCTGCAGAAGCAGTGAAATCTTCTATGGAAAAATTATCTGTTGGTGATGTTAAAATCAAAGTTATTCACGCAACAGCAGGTGCTATTACTGAAAGTGATATCATGCTTGCAGATGCTTCTAAAGGTATGATTATTGGTTTTAATGTAAGACCTGATTCTAATATTCGTAAAAAAGCTGAAGATGCTGGCGTTGAAATACGTTTGCATAACATCATTTATAAAGCTACTGAAGAAATGGAATTAGCGATGAAAGGTATGCTTGAACCAGTTTATGAAGATGTTACGATTGGTGAAGCAGAAGTTCGTGAAACTTATAAAGTTTCTAAAGTTGGTACAATTGCTGGATGTATGGTTACAGATGGTAAAGTTAAAGCTGGATGTAATGTACGCTTGATTCGTGAAGGTATCATTATTTACGATGGAAAACTTGGTTCTTTACAAAGATTTAAAGATCAAGCAAAAGAAGTATTATCTGGTTATGAATGTGGCTTAACAATTGAAAACTACAATGATATTAAACTTGGTGATACTTTAGAATTCTACGAGGCACAGGAAGTTCCTGTTGAATAATCATGGCAAAGAATTTTAAGCAAAAAAGATTAGAAGGAATTATTCGAAAGAATATTTCTGAAATCGTTCAGTTTGGTGTAAAAGATCCTAATGTGGGATTTGTTACAATTACAGATGTTCATGTTTCTAACGATCATTCTTACGCAAAAGTTTTCTGTGAATTCTTAGGTCAAGATGCTAGAGCACAAGCTGGTCTAAAAGCTTTAAATCGTGCTAAAGGATATATTCGCACAGAATTATCGCAACGATTAGATATTCGTAGATGTCCTGAATTGATATTTGTAATCGATGAAACAGAACAAAAAGCAAGACATATCGATGATATTATTGCTTCACTACATATTAATGATACAAAGGAAGAAGAATCGGATGATTGATTCTTCTTTTTTTTTTTTTTTTTTTTGAAACAAAAGTTTTATTTTCAGAAAAAAAGTAACATTTTACATATTATTTTTGAAAATATATTGCGTTCAATCCTTAAAAATAGTAAATTTTTAGTTACTGTGTGA
>CAVHRL010000103.1:3588-5220 GCA_963638375.1 Lachnospiraceae bacterium | reverse complement strand
GCCATACTTTACCTCTAAATATACAAGATGAATTTATCTTGATTCTTCTTGAATACTTGAACACCAATTAAGAATAGAATAAAAGGAATTACAAGCATCAAAATCGCAATATCTGTACCAGGATATCTATGGTTTAGAATGATCTCACGTACAAAGATAATAATATCCGCAATTGGATTTAACTTGAAGATCCACAGATACTTATCAGGAATCATGGACATTTCCCAGAACATTGGTGTTGCGTATGTCAATGCAGTCATAAACACACTATAAATGAACTGTACATCTCTAAAGAATGTCATTCCTGTCGCAAGTAATAAAGATACACCAGTATTTAGAATGAAAACACAAATGATTGCGTATGGAATCAATAACATATACAAGTTAGGTGTAATACCTGTCACAAACGAAATACCAAACATCAATATCAATGAAATACCAAAGTTAATCGATGCTGAGAAGATTTGTGATAAAGGATAAATATATTTTGGAACGTAGACCTTCTTGATCAATTGTGCGTTATTTAAGATGGATAACATACCACCATTGGTAGCTTCTGAATAAAAGTTAAAGAATGTAATACCAATGATCAAATACACAATGTAATTTGGAATAGATGATTTAAAAATCAATGTAAATACACAGAACTGAACCATCATTGTTAACAATGGGTTTACAAAGCTCCATAAGATACCTAAGAAACTTCTCTTATAACGAACTTTAAACTCTCTACCAACCAATTGGTGCATCAAGAAAGAATACTGATGATATGCATTCATTAACTGCATACCTAATGTCATCTTTCCTTTCTTTTCTGCCATTGCCATGTGCACAATATATATTGCGCCACCAATCAATATCGCAATGATTCCACCAATAAAGTATTTACCCAATGGTTCATTGACTTTACCACTGATCACACTCACTAATTGTAAGTTATCCTTAGAAACACTTCCTACTTCCAAAGATACGTTGTTTTCAATTGGTGTACCACAATACAACATATATGCATTTCCACTCACTGCATTAGGTGAAGATAAACGTAATGTATATTGTTTTCCAGGTGTCACTGTAATATTGTCGCCAAAATCGAACTCATTATCTCCATTCTTTACAGAATCAGAATGAATTGTACTTGTACCAATTACATTAGAACCATCTAATAATTCTAGATTCAAATCAACAGTATTGGCTCTATCATATGTACCAACTTTCACAGTTACAGAATTGATTACAACTGTATCTGCAGTAAATGTCTGTTCTATTGGTGCATCACTTAATAATTCACCTAAGTTATCTGTTTCAACAATATCTGAAGAATCTACTCTCTTCAATTGAATATCTTTACCACCAATCACAAAACATAATAAACAATAACAAACAAAGCATAAGTATATGATTAATACCCTTGTCCAAAGTGGTAATTTCTTTTTATTTTCCATTTATGACCTCTCCATGCATAAAAGCACGTTCAGTAATATTATCATAGATTCTTGCATTATTTGCAAAATTAATGCAGATTCTTTTTCACACATTCTAATGCGGAAGCTACTGTAGCGTCCATATCATAGTACTTGTATTCACCAAGTCTACCACCAAATACTACTTTTTCTTCTTTATCTGCTAGTTCTT
>CAVHRL010000103.1:0-2760 GCA_963638375.1 Lachnospiraceae bacterium | reverse complement strand
CTCCATACTTATGTACATGAATGCCTTCTACATCTTCTGTATAAACATTACCAGCGATGTTGCCTCTTTTATCGATAACTAATACACTTTTACCGGCCTCTTTCGCTTCATGAGCGAAGATAGCCCCAAACAACCCAGATCCTACTACTAAATAATCGTACATATTAACATTCACCTTTCATTAAACTTTCTTGATATTGATTGCATACTGTTTCCGCATCACCTGTCATAACAACTTCACCATGTCTTAACCATACTGCTTTATTACAAATATCTTTCACTTGTTCAATATTGTGTGAAACAAATAATACCGTAGAACCACCACTCATTAGTTCAACCATGCGATCACGACTCTTCTTTTGGAAATTTTCATCACCTACACTCAACACTTCATCAACGATTAGTATTTCAGGATTGATCATAGAAGCAATGGAAAAAGCTAATCTAGCAATCATACCAGAAGAATAGTTACGTACTGGCATTTCTATAAAATCACCCAATTCTGAGAACGCAAGAATTTCATCAAACTTTTCATCTAAAAATTCTTTTGTATAACCAAGCACTGCACCATTCAAATACACATTTTCTCTGCCTGATAATTCAAAATCAAATCCAGCACCCAATTCCAACATCGGAACGACTCTTCCACCTAGTTTTACATTTCCACTTGCTGGTTTTTGAATTCCAGAAACAACTTTCAACAAAGTGGATTTACCAGCACCATTTCTTCCTACAATGCCGACTACATCACCTTTTTCAATCGAAAAGCTCACATTATTTAAAGCTAAAAAATCGTTCTCTGTAATTTGTTTCTTTAGCTTTTTGATAAAGAATTCTTTTAGACTAGATACTCTATCATTCGCAATCTTATAGCGTACAGTAACATTATTTACTTCAACCATTTTATGTGCCATATCAAACCTCTAAATATACAAGATAAACTTATCTTGGTTCTTTCTAAATACATGTACACCAATCAACAAGAACACAACTGGAATACAAATCATTAATAAAACTACATCTGTACCAGGATATTGGTTATTCATCACAACATCTCTTACAAAAATGATAATATCTGCCAAAGGATTCACTTTAAAGATCCAATTATATTTATCTGGAATCATAGACATATCCCAAAACATTGGTGTTGCGTATGTCAATGCAGTCATAAACACATTGTAAATAAACTGCACATCTCTAAAGAAAGTCATTCCTGTAGACAACAATAAAGCCACACCAACATTCATAACAAAAATACTTACTATCGCAAATGGAATCAAAAAATAATATAGATTTGGTGTTAAACCACTAATGAAGGAAACACCAAACATTAAAATCAAAGAAATTCCAAAGTTGATTGATGCAGAAAATATTTGAGATATTGGATAAATATATTTAGGAACATATACTTTTTTTATTAAGGCGGAATTATTAATAATAGATAACATACCACCTGTTGTAGCTTCATTAAAGAAGTTAAAGAATGTAATACCAATAATCAAATAAACAATATAATTTGGAATTGCAGATTTAAATACTAAAGTAAATACAAAGAATTGTACCATCATTGTCAGTAGTGGATTCACAAAACTCCATAGTACACCTAACGCACTTCTTTTATAACGCACTTTAAATTCTCTACTTACCAATTGTTGAAGTAAAAAGTTATATTGATGATATGCATTCAATAGCTGCATACCAACCGTCATCTTGCCTTTCTTTTCAGCACGTAATACATGAATGATATATCCACCTAATACAATCAAGAAACAAATGACAATGCCTAATAAAACAAATCCTAAGTTATCATTTACTTTTCCTGTAATTTTACATACCAATTGTTTTTGATTGTAATTGATTCCTTTTGCGGAAAGACTCGTTACAGTTTCATCCGCATTTCCATAGTATACTGTTACAGCGTTACCTGCTGAGGATCCTTCACTAGAAAGTTGCAACGTATAAGCTTTACCCTCTTCAACCGCAATTGGTGAATCAAAAGTAATTGTTGTAGTTCCATTCGCAACACTTGACATATCAATTGTCTTAACACCTAAAACTTCATTTCCATCTAAAACTCTGATGTTTAATGTACCAGTATTCACTCTATCATAGGTTGCAGTCTTTAACTCTAGTGAAATGATTTGTTTGAAATCACTCACAAATGTTTCTTCAACAACATCACCATCATAAATTTCACCAATATTATCAATTTCATTTACATCCGATGTATTAACTCTCTTTAAAAAGATATCTTCTCCACCAACAAGAAAAAAGATAAAACAATACGCAACAATGCATAAATATACAATCAATAGTTTCACCCAAAAAGGTGCTTTTTTTAATTTATTCATAGATACCTCAACTATCGTTACTATTTTAAACGAAAATAGTAGAAATCACAAAATTAGTAATATCTTCTTTCTCCATTTGAATCAATGACATACTTCTTTTTCAGTCTTTTGTACACACGACTAAAAAGCATTAGAATCGCAGAACTAATTCCATGTTCCATAACATATTCCACAATTCTCTGTTTTCTAGATTTACCTATAACATTACTAGGTTCTATTAATGCTTGATATTCATGATACAAAGATTTCTTAGGCAATGTTAATAAGAGTTCATATAAAACAGAATTTCTTGCATACTTCCAAAAATACTCTGACAAGTCACAATCTACATATTTCCATGGCTTTTGATAACTATTATAGTTAATCACTTCTAATTTATTTCTTGCCTGATTGTAATCATAAAACAAAT
>CAVHRL010000102.1:0-5300 GCA_963638375.1 Lachnospiraceae bacterium | reverse complement strand
AATATCATTAAAATGACTATCATAGTAATAATTCCACTAATCACTCCCATTTTTCATATCTAATTCCCCATTATAGCTACCTATGATTTGATTATTCCAAACTTTCACTATCGCACTATATTCCATACTCTTTAACGCAACTTCAATTGCTCCATTTTTAGATTCTCCTAATGAATCATAAGGTGTTATTTCATAAAACAAATTTCCATTCCAATCATAAACTCTATATTTTGTATGTTCTTCTTCTAAGGTTGTTAAATAAATCAAAAAGTCCTTATGCGTATGCAGCAGTTGTATAAAATTTTCTTCCATTAGCTAATGTTCCTATCCCTTTACAATAACTCCATGCAGAATAACCAGAAACTGAACTTATATACCAATTCACATAAGTACTTCCACTTCTTGCGCCAATATAAACATTCCCATCAATGCCTTTCGCCCATCCAGAAACAGTTGCTGTTGAACCGCTTGATGCAGATCCAGTCACAGAGCAAGAAATATAAGTTGATGTTGCAGTGGCCGTCACATTGTAGCCTTGACCAGAAATAGTCGCTGTTCCTGCAAAGACTGGCGTAAAAGACAATACTGAACAAATAGCAATGCATAGTGGAATTAATTTTGACTTAATTATTTTTTTCATTTTCGGACCTTTTTTCGTGATTTATGAAGCAATCTCAAATAAAATAACCTTTCTAAACCAATTATAATTGTACCCGTTTTCACCACCAAATAAATGCTATTTCATTGATTCTATTTAACATTAAATTTCTTGATTTTTAATGTAAAAATAGCTATCATTAGAAGTACATACAGGTACCTAGTTTTAATTCACTTTACAATTAGTTATTGGGATATGTAGAAACGGAGACAAAAAATGGCAACAGGAAAAGTTAAATGGTTCAACGCTGAAAAAGGCTATGGATTCATTACTACAGAAGATGGAAAGGATGTATTCGTTCATTTTTCTGCTATCCAATCAGATGGCTACAAAACACTCGATGAAGGTGCAAGTGTAGAATTTGACGTCACTGAAAGTGATCGTGGACCACAAGCTTCCAACGTCGTAAAACTCTAATTCATATCGAATTAATGTGCAAATGACGCAAAAGAGACGAAAGTCTCTTTTTACTTTGTCTCAATAACGATATAATCTTCACATGTTCAAAAAGAAGATAAAGACAAATGATATTAATGAAAAGTGGAAATATCGTTATACACAAACTAGTAACGATTTAAAAGACTTAGAAGAAATCACTAGTGCTACACTTTGTTCTCAATACGATGCTTTGGCAAAAGGGACAGATGAAGGTATTTCTAACATGCCAAAGTTAAAAAATGCCATGTTAGAAGAAGCAGATATACTAGATAATGCCTCTGAAACTTTTGCACGTCTTTCTAAGAAAACACATGATCAATCTGATGAAATTCGAACACGTATTAAAGAAGCGGAAAAACACGAACGGAAAAGTAATAAAAGATTCAGAATCACACCTGTAAAACCAACAAACGCTGAAATAGATTATGAAGAAAAGATTACGCATCATTTTGCCGCAGGTGTAACTTTCAATAAATTATTTTGGGTATTCTTTATTGGGTGTTTTGGTGGAGTCGTTATTGAAACACTTTGGTGCTTGATTACAAGAGGTCACTATGAATCTAGAGTGGGATTGATATATGGACCATTCAACTTGGTATATGGTTTTGGTGCCCTTGTATTAACTTATAGTTTATACAAATACAGAAATAGAAGTGGCATTTATTCTTTTTTTGGTGGATTCATTAGTGGTTCTATTGTGGAATACTTATGTAGTTTCTTTCAAGAATTAGCATTTGGTTCTACTTCTTGGGATTATAGTTCTATGCCATACAACCTAAATGGTCGCATCTGTTTAGAATATTCTATCTTTTGGGGAATATTAGGCGTACTTTGGATCAAAACAATCTATCCAATCATGGCAACATGGATCTTAAAGATTCCAAATAAGATTGGTAAAACATTAACGACTCTATTATTTTTATTTATGATTTTCAACTCTTTCATGTCTGGTTCTACAGTTTATCGATGGTATCAAAGAACACAAGGCAAAGAAGCTTCTAACATCTTCGAAACATACATCGACAACCATTACCAAAACAGTAGAATGGAAAAGATATATGCAAATCTTGAATTTAAAAATTGAATCCTGTGATGTACTAAAATTGTTTGGACACCCTATTGCAGCAATCCTTTGCAAAGGTTGGGTATGGCTTGCATGTAGAATAAGTAGAGACAAGGTGTGCGCAAAATTCGTTGAATATCAAGACGTATGCACACTATAGAATGTCTATAACTTTTAACAAGAATAATATTATGTATAAAAAAGTTAATTTAATAATTACGATTTTGATTAGCACACTAGTATCTTTCATTGGTTTTTATATTTGTGGATATTTATTTAACAATCAAATTTTATTTTCTAACAATTTTTCTCTATTAACTTTTAATTATTTTACAGTTGCGAAAACAATGATTTTTTCTTTAGCTTTCTTAGATCCTTTGGGGTATGTTATTGGAATGTATATTATCCCTAAATACTATCAACAAACAAAGAGTGTAAAAGATACAATCATTTTATATGTTATTGGAAAAGAGAAAAAAAATAATATAGTGTTATTTTGGCTGATTATGATTGTTTTCATCTTTATTTCTTATTATTTTGAAGGAGAAATTCCTAATTATTTAGGAATATTTGCAGCATTTCGATTCCTATATTATTATTTTTTACTGTTTTCTTCATTATTTATAAAGTACAAGCGAACAAAAAAAGTAAGGATATCTAGAAAAATCAGAAGGATCCTTTCGGATCCTTCTTTTGTTTATTCAGCTTCTTCTTTTTTGTAATCATCATACACATGAGATACTGGTGTATGATTTTCAATAGCGTCAATTGTATTAGCTAACATATCTGCAACAGATAATACTGTTACTTTGTTTGTCTTTGCAGCCTTTTCTGCTCCGAATGGAATTGTATCTGAAATTACCAATTCTTTAATAACAGAGTTTTCAATCTTATCTACTGCATCTCTAGAGAAGATACCATGTGTAATACCAACATATACTTCTTTAGCGCCATGATCTTTTAAGATTTGGCAACCAGCACATAGAGTACCAGCTGTATCACAAATATCATCTACTACGATACAAATCTTATCTTTTACATCACCAATAACATTTTGTGCTTCTACCATGTTTGGTTTTGGTCTTCTCTTATCGATAATAGCGATAGGTGCATCTAAGATATCAGCTAATCTTCTTGCACGAACAACTCCACCATGATCTGGAGATACAACGCATACAGAATCCTTAGGGAAGTTCTTTTCTACGAAGTAACGTCCAATCATAGGAACAGATGTTAAATCATCAATTGGAATATCAAAATATCCCTGAATTTGTGAAGCATGTAAATCAAATGTAATAATTCTGTTAGCACCAGCTACTGTTAATAAGTTAGCTACTAACTTTGAAGTGATAGGTTGACGTGGAGCAGCTTTTCTGTCCTGACGTGCATAACCATAATAAGGCATAATGACATTGATTTCTCCTGCAGAAGCTCTCTTACAAGCATCAATACAGATCAACACTTCCATCAAATGTTCTGTAACAGGTGTGCAAGTGGATTGCACAATGAATACGGATCTTCCACGAATAGATTCTTGTGGTTCAACGAGAATTTCTCCATCTGCGAAGTGTTCTACTTTAATCTTTCCAAGTGGAAGATTCAACTTCTTACAGATAGATGCTGCTAAATCAGTGCTAGATGTTAATGCAAAAACTACAGTTTCCTTAACCATTTCTTTCCTCTCCTGTTTCATGCCTTAAATGACATGCTCATATTTGCATGATTAGTTTATAACAAAATGTGTTATTTTGAAACTCAAATCTTACAATTCGTTTACATTATTAAAAATATTTAACAATTTATATGCACAATTTAATTTTTCAAGATATATAATATTTCCCGTTCATATAAAAAGGGGATTACATATGAAAAAGTTAACATTAAAAGAATGGTTACCATTAATTGGTATGACAATCGCAGCATTTATCTTTAACACATCTGAATTTATGCCAATCGGATTATTAACATCCATCGCGAATACTTTTTCTATTTCAGAAGCAAATGCTGGAATTATGATTACAGTTTATTCTTGGGCAGTCATGATATTATCTCTACCTCTAATGATTGCGATATCAAAGTATTCATTTAAGCCAATATTAATTGTTACACTTGCGATATTTGCGTTAGGTCAAATATGTAGTGGTATTTCCACAAATTTTATTATGTTGATATTTTCTAGAATACTTGTTGCGTGTGGGCATGCAATATTTTGGTCAATTGCTAGTGTCGTCGCAGTTAAGTTAGTTGATGAAGAGCATCGTGATTTTGCGATGAGCATGATTGTTACTGGCACATCTGTTGCGATGATATTTGGATTACCTTTAGGCAGAATCGTAGGATTATATGTTGGTTGGAGAATGACATTTATGTTAGTAGGAATCATTGCGATTGCCTTATTGATATTTCAATGGTTTGTATTCCCTACATTAGATAAACCGGAACCATTTAAAATTAATCAACTGCCAGTTTTATTTAAAAATCGTTCTTTAGTTTCCATTTATATCATTTCTTTCTTATTTGCGACAGGTTACTATACTGCTTATAGCTATATTGAACCATTTATGTCCACTGTAGCTAACCTAAGTAATACGTGGATTACTTTATCGCTATCTCTATTTGGCGTTGCAGGTATTTGTGGAAGTGTTTTATTTTCTAAATTTTATGGGAAAAATAGAATTCAATTCTTACGTATCATGACAATGAATATCGCTATTGTTCTAATTCTATTAAAACCATCAACAATTTCACTGATTACTTTATTACTAGTATGTGCATATTGGGGACTAACATCCACTGCATTCAATGTTGCATGCCAATCCGAAGTTATTTTACATGCAGGTAGTGCTGGTGCTGTTGCGATGTCAATCTTCTCTGGAATCTTTAATCTGGGTATTGGTATGGGATCATTCATTGGTGGCCAAACAGTAAATTTGATTGGTACTTCTAATATTGGAATTGTCGGTGCTATTATTGGTTTACTTGCTGGATTATATTGTATTTTTTCAACAAAACAAAAGCTGTAGAGATATCTTTCCCTACAGTTTTTTATTCATCTTAACTTTTTAATTTCTTCTTTCGATAACCCAGTAAGACTCTGTATCTCTTTAATAGGATATTTCTTACTTAGCATTTGTTTCGCAA
>CAVHRL010000101.1:0-5405 GCA_963638375.1 Lachnospiraceae bacterium | reverse complement strand
TCCTTCTTCTCTATTTTTTGTGATATTTTAGCGGAAATTTGTTTGTGATAAATTTTTGATTATTTCCATACATTTTTTATTTCATCTATTTTTTTGTCACGTAATAAGTAAATAAACGTAATTACTTCAGGAATTGCCATAATCAATCCAAATAATGGTGAGCCCCCTGAATCCGCACTCATTGAATCTAGCATATTCCCACTGTTAAAAAATCCGTACATCGCACCAGTAGCTAAATCATTTAAAGTATGAATAAATACTAATATCCAAATATTTCCTGTTCTAAAATATATTGCAGCGTATGTAATTCCTGCAAGTCCCGCAACAATACATTGAACAATAACCCCTAATGGATTTGCAACTTCCAAATTAAATAGATGCAAACAGCCAAATAAAATACCAGATAGAATTGTTGCTTTCCAGATTCCATTTTTATTTGTTCCACAATGTTCTAAAAAAGATTGCGCAATAATCGCTCTTGAACATAATTCTTCACTAAGTCCTACAAATAACATACACAATACATAAATCAGAATGTTCCCTATAGAATTCACTTTCAATTTTTCTGTATTTGCTACAAATACCACAAATGTACCTACTACTAGCGAAAAGCCAATTGGATATGAAGCAACTTTTAATCCTCGCAAAAATCCAGTACCTTTCTTTTTTAGTAATCCTAATTTTTGTGTACGCCATAACATAAATAGCATCAATATAGTAACAATCATGTCCGCTATAAACTGCCCAAAAAACAATTGTGCAGATTCATCTGTTGGAAAAATTCCTTCATTGTATAGAAATTGCAATGGAGCATCGCTTAACTCTTGGCCTAATTTGAAAATAGCTAAAATTATGATCGCATAAACCCAAACATTCTTTTCACGTAATTTTCTTATCATATAGAAACCCTCTTTTCCTAATCATAGTCTCATAATTACAATTGTGCCATAAAAAAATGTATCTAGTCCTGTTCTTGATACATTTCTAAATACATTCTGTAATATCGATCAATACATGCTTGTGAAAAAGGTTCTTCTTCTTTATCCATCATTTCTATTAATTGATCCATTTGTGTTTCTACAATTTTCTTTATAACTTCTGGATAATTCATTTCTTTAGCGTGTTGTGCATATTCATTTTCATCTAATATTTGATAACCACCATCAGGATATAACTTCACATCTAAATCATAGTCAATATTTCGAATTGCCTCTCCATCATAAATAGATGGTGAAGCTAGATTTACATAATAATAAATTCCTGCATGTCTTATCATAGATATGACATTAAACCATTTATCTGAATAAAAGAAGCAAACTGCAGGCTCACGTGTGAGCCATCTACGTCCATCACTTTCGATGACCCAAGCTCTATCCGTAACCGCAACGATATGCTTTTCATCTGCTTCCAAAACAAAACCTTTACACCATGTACGATGTAAACTTCCGTCATGTTTATAAGATTGTATATGAACAAAGCTACCTGGTTTTGGATACATGATTACCTTCTTTCTGCAACCACATTATTTTAATCATCATATCCCCAAAAAACAACAAAAGCTTTCGTAATGTTACGAAAGCTTTCATCTTTATGATTTAAATTTAATATTTGCTGACTTTGATAATCTATCAATTAACGTAGGTACTACAATGATACATACGATCAATGTAACTAAGTTATACCAAAGATTATATCCTGCTGAAAAGACCCATGCTTCTTTACTTCCAGCTACGCTTCCATCTGGAAACCAGAAGTACACGCCAGATAATAATTGACAAATATATTTCAATACCATCGAAATGACAATTCCATATTTTTTCTTATTTTCTAAATACCAATATGTAAATGCAAACATTGCAATTCCAATAAAGGCCCCAGCGATATAGGAAGCTACTGTATTTCCATAACTATTTGCGATTCCAAATAAGGAAGCTGCAGCTAAAACGATTCCCATAATAATCGTTGTTGTTTTATTAGCTTCTTTAACAGGCCACAATAATGAAGCAATTCCACATACAACAAGTGGTAATACATAGTCTAATAAGATTTGTACTGGATGAACAAAATACATTGGAAATCCTAATACAATTGTAATCAACCATGATAGAACTGCATCTGCAGCACCCCATTTCCATCCTAAATGATAAGAACAAATAAACACAGCAATCATTTCAAGTTCAATTGATCCGCCATTTGGCATCACAAGGAAAGGGATTAAGTTACCTACATACTTGAGCACAATATAAAGTGCAACATATAATGCAAGGTAAGCGATCGTTTTTGTAGTACTCTTCTCCATAAAAAAACACCTCCATTTTCGAAGGCGCAGAAAATTCAAAACACTGAACTCCCTACGCTAGTACAAACTAGATCAGGTGATAAGGGTGTAGTCTCAGCACATTTGTGCACCCCTGTTCACGAAGAATAGTATATCACAGTTCTGAAAAAGTATGATATATTTATGACATGGAAAATAAATATATTAATGATCAAATTAGAAGCTTTTTAACTGATCCAGATATGATAGCTTCTCTCGCTAATATTTCTAGCGTTATTATGAACGGATATTCCGATTTAAATTGGGCAGGATTTTATTTTGTGAAAGGTGGTCAATTAATTGTAGGCCCATTCCAAGGTAGACCGGCTTGTTCTCCAATTCAATTTTCAAAAGGTGTTTGTGGAAAATGCTATAGAGATCAAGAAACACAAAAGATAGATGATGTTTTAGCCATCAAAGATCATATTGCTTGCGATTCAGCAAGTCGTTCTGAACTATGTGTACCAGTTATCGTAGATAATCAAGTCATCATGGAAATTGATTTAGATTCACCTATCAAATCCAGATTTGATGATGACTTTGAAAAAGAAATGTTGGAAGCCGCAAAAGATATTTCTAATGCGTACATCCAACACCATTGGAAAATAGATTAACGATACAATTCGTAAACTTGTGTTTTTTCTAAAAAGCTTGTAGCTTCATCAATTGCTGCAGAAGCTGAGAAATACATCACTTTACATCCACCAATCATGGTCTGTTTGACCATGTTTTTTCTTTGCATGATTTGTCTAACTTTAATAAATACATCACTATCAATATCTAAGTCTAAGTATTTTTTCCAGGTAGGACCATTTTCTGTTTGGATACAAGCACCATGAATTTGAATCGGTCTTGCTTCACATCTATATTCAGCTAAATGCATGCAAGTAGCTTTATCAAAATCTACACCTAGCAATAATACATTTCCTTTCAATTCATATAATCTAGCTGCAGGTGATTCTTCCGCAAGTGGAAAATGCAAAGATTGTCGATTACATAATAATTTGGCATATCTTCCCCACGCAGCATAAGAAACTTCAGGATGACTTGAAATAATTACACCATCCCTATGTCTAAAATTATCTGCAACACTCCCCATCCAAGGAATATCTGATTTACTTGCATCATATGGTGGAATGGATTCACGGATCGTTTTATACAATTCCGGTGCAATCGCTGGATTTTCCCAATCACTCGGCTCACTATTATCACAAGTTTGCGTAGGCATCAATAAAGTTCCTGTATCGCCACACAATTCCATCAATGCATCCACAACTGTTCTAGCTCCACCTATCACATAATCAAAAGCACTCAGGCTACTATGTACTTCTAGGATCTGATTAGAAGAAACTCCTAGTTTTTTTAGTTCTTTTATCAATATATCTTTTGTAACTGGTTCTGTCACTGTATTCATACAAAAATCCTTTACTTATGTGAAACTTATTCTACCATTTTTCTTTGCTCTTTTCATCTTTAAGTGTTTTGTTAAATAAGCGGAAATCTACTAACATGAAGTTATATGACTTTTCATTTTTTATTTTTTCGGTAAAATAATGTATAGAGATACGAGGTTAACAAAAATATGTCAATGCCAATTTATGAATCTGCAGAAGATTATTTAGAATCTATTTTAATGATTGAAGAAAAAAAAGGGACTGTTCATTCTATTGATATTGCAGAAGATAGAGGTTTTTCTAAAGCAAGTGTTAGTGTAGCAATGAAAAAATTAAGAGAAAATGGATACATTGAAATGCAACATGATGGTTCTATAAAATTACTTCCTCCTGGACGAGAAATCGCTGTAAGAATCTATGAACGTCACAAAATACTAACAGATTATTTTGAATTTTTAGGAATTGATCCAGATACTGCACAAAAAGATGCATGTAAAGTAGAACATGATTTATCTGAAGAAACATTTCAAAAATTCAAAGAAGATGTTGAAAAAAAATTAGGAAAGTAAAATACACTTCAATTTGAAGTGTATTTTTCATATACAACAATATCCATACATATCTTCTTCTTTAATGTATTTTATAACTGTTCCATCTTCTAACATCACATCATATACCGCTTGGTCTTTGACACGCATTTTTCCCCAAGGATAAATACCTACAATTATTCCACAACAGCATTTCCCTTCATAATGAAAAAACACTTTATTATCTTTTTTATAAATTGGACTTCCAATAATCGGTTTTGAAGCCGCAACAGTTTCCCCTATTTCTAAGATACGATTAAACAATTCTGTTACATTTCCACTGAGATCATAATTTTTATGATAATGCCCACCATACCAATGTGTATAAGAAATCGTATCCTTAATTTCTTGAAAATAATCTGTTAATACATCAGCTTTAAATGTATCACCTTTTAAAACAAATTGATCACTTGTAGATAAACAATGCGTTACAATATAATCCACCTTATTATCATATTTTTTCAGATTTCTAATACCTTCATCCATTTCTTCTTGAGAAGGAATTTCTTCTGGCCACCAATATTTCCCGACGATTGCATCTGAATCACCTACCGCAGGTCCTCTATCATGAGAAGCAGCACCTCCCATCGTAAAAATCGTATTCCCATCAATTTCAAATACTTGACCACGCATCAAGTGAAAAACTCTATCACGAATTACATGAACTTTTCCTTCATGCCAAGTTTTTTCGGGATATTCTTTCAATCTAGGAAAACATTCATGATTTCCATCAACAAATAATGTTGTATATTTTTGATTATCAAACCAATCCAACCATTTTCTTTCTTTTCGTTTTTCTTTTTTATAATTCCAAACAAATCCAAAATCCCCACAAATGATTAAATAATCTTTATTTGTTACTTTTTTCAAAAAATTTTTATCTAGTAATTTTCTAACATCAATACCACCATGAGTATCCCCAGTAATATAAATCATCTTAAAGTTCCTTTTTCAACAATAACCATTATACGTGTTTTTAAAAAATAGAGTAGTGTGAAGAAAGTGAACTACCACACCTAAACACTACGTGTTATAGATGTGGCTTCTAAGGTCTTGTGTTCCCTCAGACTTTCGTCTGCCATTGATACGGTTAAGACACAGTATATT
>CAVHRL010000100.1:0-5465 GCA_963638375.1 Lachnospiraceae bacterium | reverse complement strand
GTTTTATCACTCATAAAATCAAAGATATGAAGAATTGCGGAATTTAAAAAATAGTTAGCCATATAACCTCCAAACAAAAAGAAGAAAGCTAAGCTTTCTCCAATATTTTATCATTTATTCAAAAGATTGAATAATTTCTTTTGCGACTGCTTTTCCTTCTAAAACAGCACTACCAATTGTTGCCGGGCCAGTCTTTGCATCACCAATGATATATACATTCTCTTGGTTAGAAAGATGTCCTTCCGTATTCATAAGATCTTCATGTAATACTTTGAAATTCACCTTTTGTCCAATCGCCATTACAATTAAATCAGCTTTTTCTTCATATGTGCTATCCGCAACTTCATGTGTACTTCTTCTTCCACTTTCATCAGGTTCACCAAGTTCCATCTTAATAACTTTAGCACCAACGACTTGTCCATTTTCATCTCTTAAGATTTCTTTGATGTTTTCTAAAAAGTTAAACGCAACACCTTCTTTTCTTGCATCACGAATTTCATTTTTATTTGCCGGCATTTCATCTTCGCTTCTACGATAAACAACAGTTACTTTATCAATGATACGAATTAAAGACCTTGCACAATCCATCGCAACATTTCCACCACCCCAAACAATTGCGTGATGATATTTTTTATAGTCTTCATGATTTTTATTAATATTTAAATCATAAAGGAGTGTTAAACCCGCAAAAAGTCCATTTCCTGTATCAAATCCAAATGTATTTTCAACTTGTGCACCAATTGCCACAATAACTCGATCACATTTCTGTTTTAATTCTTCAAATTTTTCGGTGTTGATTTCTGTATCAAAATGAAACTTCACACCAGCTTCTATCAATCCTTCATAAGCCTTATCCAAAAATGATTTTGGCATTCTATACGCAGGAATTCCAGTATAGATTGCTCCACCAATAGAGGATTCTTTATCAAAGATATCAATATCATATCCCCCTTGTTTCACCAATTCTTGAGCCAATGTATACCCAGCAGGTCCTGCACCTATGATTGCAACCGTATGATTCATTTTTAAATCCTCCTTATCTATATTTTGACATAAAATTATGTTATTACAATTCATTTAATTTATGCAATCTATTAATATCTTTAATAATTTCAATATAAAAGGTAAAATAGAATCCATGAAAGACTTTAACACAAAAATCGAACAATTAAATCAATACATTAAAGAAAGTGAAACAATTGCTTTTTTTACTGGTGCTGGCATTTCTACACTATCTGGAATTCCAGATTTCCGTAGTAAAAATGGTTTATATTCCAATCGTTATCATGGAAAAAAACCAGAAAAAATACTTCATATCAAATTCTTCAATAAAAATCCTGAAGAGTTTTATACATTCTATCGTGAGAAATTATTATTAGAAGATGTTGATCCTAATGTTATTCATTTATTTATCTCAGAACTCGAAAAATACAATAAGAAAGTTACAGTTGTAACACAAAACATTGATGGTTTACATGAAAAAGCAGGTTCAACTAATATTCATAATATTCATGGAACAATATTAAAAAACCATTGTGTAGATTGTGAAACAGAATATCCAATTCAATATATCAAAGATACAACAGGAATCCCTAAATGTTCAAAGTGTGGAGGTATCATCCGACCAGATATTACATTCTATGGAGAATTTTTAAATAATCAAACTTTTAAACAGGCACGATTAGATACAAAAAAAGCCGATTTATTGATTGTATTAGGAACTTCACTTGTTGTTTATCCAGCAAGTGAAATCGTTTCTCAATATCGTGGTAAGCATCTTGTGATCATCAATAAAAAACGTACAAAATTTGATTTTCAAGCTGATCTAGCAATTCACGAAGATTTTTCACTTGTGTTTAATACACTGCTTAAAGAACTAGAAGTCTAGTTCTTTTTTTTTGATTGATTTACAATATTTGTCGTTAGAGGTGTTTTATGAAAAAAATACTAGTTTATTTAAAAGATTATAAAAAAGAAAGTATATTAGCTCCAACATTTAAATTGTTAGAATCCTTTTTTGATTTATTAACTCCAATTCTTATCGCTAATATAATCAACAATGGAATTAACAATCACGATTCAGGCTATATTCTCCAACAATTTTTATTATTGATTGGACTTGCTTGCGTTGGAATGGCATGTAGTATTACAGCGCAGTATTTCGCCGCAAAAAGTGCAGTTGGTTTCACAACAAATTTACGTCAAGCATTATTCGATCACATCCAAACATTGTCATACAGCGAATTAGATACTATTGGAACAGATACTTTAATTACGCGTTTAACTTCTGATTGTAATCAAATTCAAAATGGATTGAATCTCGCATTAAGATTGTTATTAAGAAGTCCATTTATTGTTTTTGGTGCGATGATTGCGGCATTTATGATTAACGCAAAAATCGCAATCATCTTCTTAATAACAATTATTATTTTGTTAATTGTCGTATTTTCTATTATGTTGATTAGTATTCCCCTTTTTAAAAAAGTACAGGCTGGATTAGATAAAGTACTATCTCTAACAAGAGAGAATCTGACTGGTGTGCGTGTCATTCGTGCATTCCAAAAAGAAGAACAAGAAGTGAAAGAATTTGATGAAGAAAATCAAAAATACACAAAAATCAATGAATTTGTCGGAAAGATTTCAGCATTAATGAATCCATTAACATATGTCATTATCAATATCGCTACAATTGTTTTAATTCAACAAGGAGCTATTCAAGTAAATCTAGGAAATATGGCGCAAGGTGATGTTGTAGCTTTGTACAACTACATGGCACAAATCGTTGTAGAGTTAATAAAACTCGCTTCCTTAATTATAACAATTGATAAATCTATCGCATGCGCCCAAAGAGCACAATCGATCTTAGATATTCAAAGTAGTATTACATATCCTGATCAATCACAAAAATATAAAACTGATGCATCAATTACATTTGATCATGTTTCTTTTTGTTATCAAGGTGCCAGTGAAAATTCACTGAATGACATTTCCTTCTCTTTAAACAATGGTCAAACATTAGGAATCATTGGTGCGACTGGTGCTGGTAAAACGACTCTTGTTAACCTAATAGCTAGATTCTATGATTGTACACAAGGTACTATTTTAATTGATGGTACACCAATCAAAGAAATATCAAAAGATGATCTATTTCAAAAAATTGGTGTTGTTCCTCAAAAAGCTGTATTATTTGCCGGCACTATTCGAGAAAATATGAAACTTGGCAATGAACAAGCTACGGATGAAGAAATTTGGAAGGCATTAGAGATTGCACAAGCCAAAGAAATCGTTAAAAACAAAGAAGGACAATTAGATGGTTTCATCGAACAAAATGGAAGAAACTTATCTGGTGGTCAAAAACAAAGATTAACGATTGCGCGTGCATTTGTAAAAAATCCAGAAATCATATTATTAGATGATTCTGCTAGTGCATTGGATTTCGCAACAGATGCAAATCTTAGAAAAGCAATTTCTCAAATTGATATTACAACTATTATTGTTTCTCAAAGAACTTCTTCTATTCGACACGCCGATCTAATCCTTGTATTAGATGATGGAAACCTTGTAGGTAAAGGTACTCATGAAGAATTAATGGAACATTGTCATACCTATCAAGAAATTTATTATTCTCAATTTCCTGAAGAAAAACCTGCAGATTTCAAAATGGAGGCTGTCGCATGAAAACATTAAAAAAAGTCATTCAACAAATTGGAACGAAAAAATGGTTGATTCTTTTATCAATTATACTAGCTGGAATTACTGTAGTATTAACACTTTACGCGCCAATTTTATTCGGTAATACTATTGACGCAATCATCGGGCAAGGCAATGTTGATTTTGTTTTAATAGAGAAAGTACTCTTTCAAATTTTCTTTATCATTGTTATAACTGGAATACTGACTTGGTTTATGAACATCATCAACAATCACGTCACTTATAGTGTTGTTAAGAATATTCGTTCTATCGCAATCAGAAGAATTCAAAAGTTACCATTAAAGTATTTAGATGCTCATTCATCGGGAGATATCGTATCTAGAGTCATCGCAGATGCAGACCAATTATCGGATGGATTGTTATTAGGATTAACACAATTATTCACTGGTGTTATCACAATATTTGTTACTTTATATTTTATGTTTTCAAGATCCTTGCAAATAACTTTGATGGTATTACTATTGACACCTGTTAGTTTTTTAGTTGCCAAATTTATAGCTTCTAGATCCTATACAATGTTTCGTAAACAATCAGAAACCAGAGGAAAACAAACAGCTCTCATAGAAGAAATGATTGGAAATGAAAAAGTTGTAAAGGCTTTTAACTACGAAGAAAAAGCATCCAATAAATTCAGAACATTAAATACTGAATTAAAAGAATATAGCCAAAAAGCTACCTTTTATTCTAGTTTAACAAATCCTTGTACAAGAGCAGTAAATAACTTCATCTATGCATTAGTCGCTCTTTTTGGTGCGAACCTAATATTAAAAGGTAATTTAACTGTTGGTGGATTAAGTATTTTATTATCTTATGCAAATCAATATATGAAACCTTTCAATGATATTTCTTCTGTTGTAACGGAATTACAAAATGCATTAGCGTGTGCAGAGAGAATATTTGATTTTATTGAAGCAGAAGAAGAACCGATTGAAAAGAATAAAGAATTACCAATTTGTGAAGGCAATGTAACAATTAAAGATGTTTGTTTTAGATATGTAGAAGATACGCCGCTCATTGAAAATTTCAACCTAGATGTGAAACCTGGCATGAGAATTGCATTAGTTGGTCCAACAGGTTGTGGTAAAACTACTTTCATAAATTTATTAATGCGTTTCTATGATGTAAATTCCGGTTCTATTTCTATTGATCAAACAAACATCGCAGATGTAACAAGACATTCTTTAAGAAAAAATTATGGAATGGTTCTTCAAGAAACTTGGTTAAAAGAAGGAACGATTCGAGATAATTTAATATTTGGAAAAGAGAACGCAACTGAAGAAGAAATCATTCATGCATGTAAAGAAGCACATAGTTGGGAATTTATTAAAAAGTTACCAAAACAATTAGATACTGAAATCACAGAAAACTCTCTATCTGCTGGTCAAAAACAATTGCTTTGTATTACTAGAGTAATGTTAGCGTTACCTCCAATGTTGATTTTAGATGAAGCTACATCCGCAATAGATACTAGAACAGAATTACAAATTCAAACTGCATTTGATTCTTTAATGCAAGGTAGAACTAGCTTTGTTGTGGCACATCGTCTTTCAACGATACGTAACGCAGATATTATCTTAGTTATGAAAGATGGTGAAATTATCGAACAAGGCGATCATGAAACTTTAATGCAAGCAAATGGTTTCTATGAAAAACTGTATAATTCTCAATTTTTAATTCCTTCAGAAAATAATTAAATTTATTTTAAGGATTTCTTCAAAAATTTGTGAATAGTATATAAAGGAGATATTCACAAA
>CAVHRL010000099.1:0-5770 GCA_963638375.1 Lachnospiraceae bacterium | reverse complement strand
TTGTAAACATTTTAAATCAAAATGGAATTTCAAACGCAAAAGTAGAATTATCAAAAATGTTTGCGTTAGATTGTTTCATGATGAATGAAGATAGACATACACGTAATTTTGGAATTGTACGTGATGTAAATACTTTACAGTGGATTAAGGTGGCACCAATTTATGATACTGGCTATGCACTACAAGCAAATCGAAATCGTTTGAATACAAATTTTGAAAATGGAACAGGTAAATTCTTCAATAATACTTCTAAACCATATGAAGATATATTTAAAGTTATTTCAAATACCGCTTCTTTCTATGATTGGAATGAAATTGAAAAAATAGTTCCTTTATATAAACAACAATTAGAAAAATATAAAGATGTAACCAACATGTCATCCGATCGTATTAATGCATTAGTAGGTGGATTGAAGCACCGAATCATGTGGATGAACAAACAAATCAAGAAACTATAAGTAACAAATGCATTTGAGTTTGTTACTTTTTTTCAAAAACATTAAAAAATTCAGATAATAAAAAGAAATCCTCAAAACTTTGTGAAAATAATAACGTTTTCTAGGATATAATGAAGTTAACAATGTTTGGAGGACAATTTATGAATAATAGAATCATTGCCCTGTGTGGTAAGGGAGGTGTTGGAAAGACTTCCTTATCTGCAGTGATGGTCAAGATACTTTGTGAAAAGTATCCTGATAAGCGAATATTGGCAATTGATGGTGACCCTTCTGTTGGTTTAGCGACCGCATTAGGTGTTAAAGAGAATGGAACAATTAATGATATTCGTGAAAGGTTTATTGCGTTAGCGGATCAAAGAAAAGATGAAGATGCTTTAGAGATGTTACACGAAGCGAAAGATGAAATCTTTGACACGTTAGTTGAAACAGATGCATTTTCGTTTTTGGCGATTGGTAGACCGGAATCAAGTGGATGTTATTGTTCAGTGAATGATTATCTAAGAGATTTGATTACAATGGTTTCTGATCATTTTGATTATGTTGTGATTGATGGCGAAGCTGGTATTGAACAAATCAATCGTAGAGTCATGGAAAAAGTAAATCATTTAGTTTATGTCAGTGATGCATCGAAAAAGGGATTGGATGTTGTTAGTACAATTGATAAAGTCGCAAAAGAACTTGTTATGGCAGACCAAACAGGTTTGATTTTAAATCGCATTTCAAATCCTACTTTGGTTGAAGGTATTGATTTAAAAGGATTAAAGTTACTTTCTACGATTACAGATGATTCAGAAATACAAGAATTTGATATGAAAGGACAATCGATACTAAATATCTCAAAAGAATCTCATATCTATCAAGGTGCATATAAGGCACTTCAACAAATGGGTATTATCGTATGAGAGACTTAAAGCACATGTATGATCTTGAGAAGTTATTAGAAGAAAGTGAAAATAAATATGTAGCCGCTTCTCAAGAAAAAGGGAATATTTGTATCGCAACTGTTTGTGAGAATGTACCAGAACCATTATTAAATCTAACTGGAACTTTTTCTATTCGTTTAAGAGCTCCTAGAACAGGTTCTATGGAAATTGGAACATATTACCTAACAAATTTCTTGTGCGAATATACAAGAGCACTTCTCGAAAGAGCGATTGAAGGTGGATATAATTTTGTTGATTGTTTGATAGCACCAGATGGTTGTTCTATGTTGAATCGTTGTGTGGAAAATATGGAATTATTGCGCACAATGAAAAAAGAACATTTCTTTATGGAACATATGGAAATACCAATGAAAAATGATGAGAATGGATTAAATCTATATGTTCTACAATGTAGAAATCATATTTTAAATCCATTGAAAGATAGATTCGGAATTGATATAAGTGATGAGGCAATTCTGAAATCTATTGAATTACATAATCGTGTGTGTGAATTGATAAGACAAATTGGTGAATTTAGAAAACTAGAGAATCCAACAATTACGGGCCATGAATTTCATGTACTTTGTTTGGCAACCTATAGCTGTCCAAAAGAGGATATCATTCCGATTTTAGAAGAAACGCTAGAAGAGTTGAAAACTAGAAAACCAGATGAAAAAAATCCATATAAGATTAGAGTAGAAGTAGTCGGATCGGAAATGGATGATTTAGATATTATTCAAGCGATTGAAGAAAGTGGTGCATATGTATGCGTGGATCGTTATTGTTATGGAAGCTTTCCTGGAAGAGTTCCAATTGAAGTGAAGGAAAATGAAGATCCATTAACTGCGGTATGTAGACATTACATTACACATTGCCAATGCGCAAGAATGATGAATCAAGATAAGATTCAAGAAAGAAGAAAATATGTTGCGGATCTTGCCAAAGAATATAAGGCAGATGGCATTATTTATGAACAAATGAAATTCTGTGATCCTTGGGCTTATGAAAGAATGGTTGGGACTGTCGTTTTAAGAGATGATTATGGATATCCAGTTTTACAAATTGATAGACCATACGCAAATGGTGGTAGTGGTCAAATTAGAACGCGTGTACAAGCATTTGTAGAAAGTGTTGAAATAAAAAAACTTGGAGGAAAGAACAATGGCTAAAGAAATAGGAAAAGATAAACTAGGTTCTTTCTATACGGATGGGAAAGTTAGAAATAGAAGAGAATGGCGTGGTTTAAAAGATACGCTATATGATTATTTCAGATGGCTTTATATCATGAAACAATTGGCTGGGTTTGTGATAAAACCAAGAAATGTAAAAGCGTTCTTCCGCTATCGTTGGATGTCGAATTATCTAGCTGTTCCAATGATGGTTGATCGTTTTTCACAAGGATTAAGAGGCCCACAATTAAGAATTTTACATGAAGAATTCGATATTATTGTTTATGATGTTGCGAAGTTATTAGATTCTTTATTTAGAGGAGATCGAAACATTAAAAACGATAAAGCATTCTCTGATAAAGTCGTTTTAATGGATGAAAACGAAATGACTGCAGTAATGATGGGCTTCCCAACTTTAAAAGGTTTAAGTAGAGAAACACCAGCAGTATATGTATCTGTTCTTTTGAATCAACATGCGGCAGAAAGATATATTGATGTTGCGCAAGAATATGGCTTACCAGGTGATGTTTGTCCAATGCCAGAAGCAGAAGCAGGCGTATCTATCGCAGATGATTTTCCAGTACTTGGTGCGTGCGCAGTGCAATGCAATACGACATGTGATGGATCAATGTTAGGAAATGGTGTCATTTCAAAGCGTTTAGAACTTGAAGATGGAATTCCTTGTTTCCAACTTGCAGCTCCACTTCGTCACCAAGAAGAAGATGTCCAAGAATACGCAGCACAAGAAATTCGAAACTGTATTAAATTCATTGAGGAAAAAACAGGTGAGAAATGGGATTGGAACTATTATTTTGAATGTGCGAAAAGAGTTAATATCGCAACAAGATCTCGTTTGGAATGGTTAGATATTAATAAGACAGAATATCCACAAGTCGTAGGTGGTAATTTAGCTTTATATACTGAAACAAACTACATGGCTGTCTGTGGGAAAGTAGATTTATTCGCAAAAGCAGATTTAAAGATTACTGAGATTGCTAGAGAAGCATATAAAAATAAAGTGAAAGTTTGTAAAGAAACAAGACATCGTGCAATTGTTTGGGGTGTACAATCTCACTTCTATTTTGATTTCTTAGTTTGGTTGCAAAATTGTTGGGGAATTGTATCTCTAACAGATATGTTATCCATGGTTAATACAAAGATGATTGCAGAAGAAGATACACCAGAGAATCGTGAACAAGCAATCTATGATATGGCATGGTTAACAGAAAATATGATCATGCGTAATCGAACACATGGTGGTTACAAAGTTTTATTAGATGAACTATGGGAAATTGTTGAAGAATTCAATGCGGATGTTGTTATCCTTTGGGAACACATGGCATGTAAGGCTTTAGATGGTATGCATGGTTTATTTGAAGAAAAAGCTAGAGAAAAGGGAATTCATTTGATTTGGGTCAATCATGATTTATTTGATCCACGTATTACAAATCGTCAAGCAATTAGAGATCAAGTGAATAAATATATGCGTACAGTGATGAGAGAAGAACCAATAGATGCTTCTTTAGAAGTATTAAATGATGAAAGGTCATGGTAATAATATGAGATATTTTGGTGGTTGTGATTCAGGTAGTACATATACAAAATGTGTAATCTTAGATGAAAATGGAAAGATGGTATCCGATGTGACGATTCGTTCTAAAATCAATACTGTTGTTTCTTGCCAAGATGCACTAGATACGGCAGTACAAAAAGTTCCAGATTTAAATAGTCCACAAGATTTAACTTACTTAGTTGGTACAGGATACGGAAGAAACAAGGTTCCATTTGCGGATGAAAATATATCTGAGATTTCTTGTCACGCGATGGGAGTGCATGTCGCAGATCCTAGCGTTAAGGCTATTATTGATATTGGTGGACAAGATGTAAAAGGTATTGCGGTTGATACAGATGGAACGGTATTAAACTTTGCGATGAATGATAAATGTGCAGCTGGAACAGGAAGATTCTTTGAGGCGATGGCGCGTGCATTTGAAATGGACTTATCCGATTTTTCAAAATTATCTTTAAAGGCAAAGAATATCATTCCAATTACATCACAATGTACAGTCTTTGCGGAAAGTGAAGTTATTTCATTAGTGGGAGAAGGAAAACCAACAGATGAGATTGCGGCAGGGATTGAACTAGCAGTAGCGAAGAGATGCTTTGTCATGGCAAAGAAAGCAGGCGCAACAGATAAAATCACATTAACAGGTGGTTGTGCAAAAAATGACGGATTGAAAGTCGCTATTGAACAAGTTTTAAACTTGAAAGTAATTGATTTACCAATTGATCCACAATTAATTGGTGCATTAGGTGCTGCAGAATTTGCGAGAAAGAAAGGGATGGCACAATGATTGCGTTTGTCCTACATTTAGTGAAAATCATATTAATTGTTGTTGCGGTATTCTTTGTGGTCACATTTCTGATTTACTTCTTTAATCTAGATATGAAATTAACAGCAGCTTTGCAAGGACCAATTCAAAAGCTACAAGAAAAAGTGAAAAGAGATAGACATTTATAATGGAATTATTTGATAAAGAAATCAATGCGGTAATGGATTGTATCGAAGATCTTGATCAAAGAATTTTACCTGTCAAACAAGAAAGTTTACCAAGCATTAAAAATAACATGATTTTCTCAAATGAAACTGCATTTGAATTAGGTGGTTCTTTTCATGAATCTTTATCATATGAACTTACAACAACTTCAAATGTATTTCAAAATGATCAAATCATATTGATAGGTAAAGATTTAAATGAAATCCAAGAAGATGAAGATTTCATTCGTATTACAGTTTGTGTAATGAAAGATGAAAAATTAGAAGGGGAAAAACTCTATCAATGTTTAGAAAAAATCAAACTATCCAAATATAGAGTTTCTCCAGAAGGGTATATGTTACGTACCGCAATTGGTAACAATGAAAAAGTTAGAGTTTCAAAAAATTTTGTAAAAAAATATACATTCTCTGATATTGGTTCTACATACATTCATGCATATAAACAATTACCTTATATTCAATATGTTCAAGAGATATTTATCACAGGTAAATCACCAATCTATGAACAACTAAAAGATATTGGTATTGAGAAAAAGAAAATCACAGACACGATTGATCACATCCTTAAAGGTGTTATGGTAAACGATTGTGGAAGCTGTTCTGTAAAAGAGTTATGTGAGAAAGTAGAAGGGCTCAGAGAAATACACAAAAGAACAAATTTTT
>CAVHRL010000098.1:0-5857 GCA_963638375.1 Lachnospiraceae bacterium | reverse complement strand
TACATTGGGTTATACAACGATGGTTACTTCTAATGAAAAAATTCCTAATGAACCATTTTCTATCTCTTTTTCTACTGGATGTTTAATGTTGATTTCCTATGATTTCATTAAAAAGTATGGAATGTTAAGTAATGAGTATTTCTTGTATTCAGAAGATACAGAATATTGTATGCGTGCGATCATTAAGGGGGGGTACAAAATGTTGTGTGTACCTAAAGTGTTAATTTATCATAAGGTTAATGCATCTACTGGAACAGGTTCTAAGATGCAACAATACTATCTTATTAGAAATTATCTAATTGTCGCAAAAGAATATGGAACTTGTTTTCCAATAGCGTATGTGTTTAGAAAAGTGTTGAGTTGGTATGAAGTGATTCGATATCACTATGATTTATCAGTTGTACGGTTGGCATTCAAAGATTTTAAAAATGGAATAAAAGGAAAAGTAGATTACTTTGATAAATATGAAAGATAACACGTTTAAGAAAAACTTTATTTGGAATATGGTTGGAACGACATTGAATTCGTTTAATTCAATGTTTTTCATGATAATTATTACTAGATTAAATGGAACTGAAGATGCAGGTGTTTTTACACTGTTATTTTCGATAGTTTGTCTCTTATATAATATTGGTATTTATGCAGGTAGAACATTTCAAGTAACAGATAAAACAGGAAAATATAATGAAACGGAATATGTGATCCATAGGATTATGACAGTTTCATTGATGTTTATTGTTGGCGCGATATATTGTACAGTTAAACATTTTGAACCATATAAGTTTGCCTTAACAATGTTGTTAACTTTTATGAAGTGTTTGGAAGCTGCGACGGATTGCTTGTATGGAATCATGCAGAAGAATGATCAATTGTATAAATCAGGAATTTCTTTGACAATCAAAGCTATAGGATCTTTGGTAGCAGTATTTCTAGTAAATTTCTTATTCAAGGATTTGATTCTGTCTTTTATTGTAGTTGATGTAATCTGTTTAGTGATAACTTTGTTTTATGATATTCCTTCAATTCGTCAGTATCTACAAAAAGAGTATTCAATAAAAAAAGCTCTTACTTTATTTCATTCAGGATTTTATGCATTTGCGTATTATTTCTTAAATGTATATTTATCCAATGCATCTAAATATGCATTGGATGGGAAAGTAACTTCAAGTGAACAAGCAATGTTTGGAATTGTGTTGATGCCTGCGACTTTGATTAATCTTTGTGCGATTTATTTATTACAACCATATATCAATCGTTTGGGATTGTTATATTCTGAAAATAGAGTTGTAGAATTTCGAAAGGCAATGAAAATGATTGTGATAGGATGTGTTGGAATTGGAGTGGTTGCGTTAGTAGGTGCGACGATATTAGGAGTTCCAGTATTGAATTTGGTATATGGTGTTGATCTCACTAATTATTTACATTCGCTACAAATTATCATAGTAGGAGCGACAATGATTGCGATAGTAACAGTTTTATCTACAGCTTTAACAACATTTCGTAATACAAAAACACAGTTTGTAATTTACTTGATTGTTTCTGGAGTTATTCTTTGTATTTCTAATACGTTTGTAAATAGATATGGTGTAAATGGTGGAGCGTATATTTATCTTGTATCTACGATTCTACAATTTCTATTCTATTTATTTGCGTATCGTAGAAATTTAAAGAAATGGATCAATCAAACAAAGGAGGAACAGGCATGAATATATTACATATTTCTCCATTTGTTCCAGATGTACATGCCAATCACGCAGGTGGTGTGTGTATGGGAAAACAAGTGGAAGCATTAAAGAAGAAGCATAACGTTACTGTTTTAACTTTTGTGAATAATGAATATGAACGTAAGTTGATTCAAAATCATCCTGACTATGAATATGTTGAGACAAGTACTCTAACGTTTGTAGGAAATATATTATTACATCCATCACAACCAAACATGTTTGCGATAAGAAATAGTCGTGCATTTAAAAAGAAACTTTTAAAAATCATTGAAGAAAAAAAGATTGATGCGATTCATGCGGAATACACTGCGATGGGACAATATATTTGGATCAAAGAAAAATATCCAAATATTATCTTTCATATGACAGAACATGATGTTGTTGTGCAATCTTATACAAGACAGGTAAATGAGGCAAAAGGTTTGAAAAAAATCTATTGTCAGATTGAAACAAACAAAGTTAAGAAGTGTGAAAAAGAATATTTGAGTCATTCTAATACTGTGATGACTTTCAATGATAAAGATGCAAATCTTTTAAAAGATATTTATCACTGTAAGAATGTAGAAGTAATAAATCCATATTATGGTGTAGATTTTAATCATATTCCTGTAGTAGAAAAGATTCCAAATAGTATTTGTTTTGTAGGACAAATGGGAAGAGATGAAAATCATGTTGCGGCGATGCGATTAATAGATATCTTTAAACAATGTAATCATGCAGATTGGAAATTAAATATCATTGGTGCATATCCAAAAGATGAATTGAAGGCAATGGAATGTGAGAATATTCATATTACAGGATTTGTAGATGATATTAATACAGAAATCTTAAAGAATGAGATTGCGGTATTTCCTCTTACTTATGGGGCTGGTATCAAATTGAAAGTATTACTAGCATTTGGACTAGGATTACCGGTTATTACAACTTCTGTTGGTGCAGAAGGGATTGATGAAGAAGGAAAAGTACTTAACCTTGTAGAGAGTGATGAGGAAATTAAAGAACAAATCATTGATTTACTATCTCATCGCGAAGCATTAGAACAAAAGCGTCAAGAATGTATTTCTTTTGTACATGATAAATTTAATTGGGAGAAAACAGAAGCTATTTTTGATCGTTTATACCCAGTAGAGAGAATGTGAGGTTGCATATGATTATTACACAAACCCCTTTTAGGATGTCATTTTTTGGTGGCGGAACAGATATGGAAGAATTCTTTTTAGAGAATGGAGGATCTGTTTTATCCACAACATTTGATAAATATTGTTATGTGAATGTAAGACATTTACCTAGATTCTTTGATTATTCTACAGAATTATCGTATTCCAAAACAGAAAGAGTCAACGATATCAAAGACATTCAACATCCCGCAATCCGTAATGCGATGCAGATGTTAGATATGCATGAGATTCGTTTGACGTATGAAGCGGATTTGCCAGCTAGAAGTGGATTAGGTACTTCTTCTTCCTTTGCGGTAGGAATGTTGAATGCGTTTTATGCGTTAAAAGGAAAGTACGCAGATAAAAAGAAACTAGCTGATGAAGCAATCTATCTAGAAAGACAACTTTGCCAAGAAGCAGGTGGATGGCAAGATCAAATAGCCGCTGCTTTTGGGGGATTTAACCGCATCAACTTTAATCAAGATGGAACATATGATGTACTACCAATCATTATTTCTCCAGAAAGAAAGAAAAGATTGAATCGTAATCTGATGATGTTTTTTACAGGCTTTACTCGTTTTTCTTCAGATGTTCAAAAGGCAAATGCAGCCACAAAGGAAACCAAAGAAGAAAAGAAACAAAGATTACTAGAAATGTTATCTTTGGTAGATGAGGCAGAAAGTATTCTTGTCGATCAAACAAAAGATTTAGATGATTTTGGAAGATTACTAAATCATACATGGCAATTAAAGAAACAAACAGGTTCAGCAGTCTCAACAAGTAATATTGATGTCTTATATGACAAAGGTATGCAAGCTGGTGCATTAGGAGGAAAATTACTTGGTGCAGGTGGTGGAGGCTTTTTAGTATTCTATGTACAACCTAAATACCAATCTGCAGTTAAAGAAGCATTGAAGGAATTAATGTATATTCCATTCCAATTTGAAGACGGTGGGACGAAAGTTATCCATTACACACCTGAATCTTATGTTCCACAAGGAGAAGAATAAGATGAAAGTTGTAATTATGGCAGGAGGTAGAGGTACTAGGATCTCAGAATTATTTCCTGATATTCCAAAACCGTTGATTCCTATTGATGGTGTGCCAGTATTAGAACGGGAAATCCTTTCATTAAAAGAACAAGGATTTGATGACATCATCCTAACAGTTGGATATATGGCAGAAAAGATCATGCATCACTTTGGGAATGGTAGAAGATTAGGTGTCCATATTGATTACTTTGTTGAAAAACAACCATTAGGGAATGCAGGTGCATTGTTTCAAATCAAAGATCAATTAACAGAAGATTTTCTATTATTAAATGGAGATGCAGTATTTGATATCGATTTCAATCGTTTTGTTGCCTATCATAAAGAACATGATTGTTTGGTGACTTTATTTACACATCCAAATAATCATCCATATGATAGTGGATTGATCATTTCTGATGAAAATAATATTGTGCAGAAATGGTTGACCAAAGAAGATGAAAGACCAAAATACTATAAAAATCGCGTCAATGCAGGATTACATGTCATTAGTCCTAAGCTTTTAGAAAAAGACATCAATACACCAAAGATTGATTTAGATCGACAATTACTAAAACCATTGTCTGGAACAGGAAAGATGATTTGTTATGACAGTCCAGAATATGTAAAAGATATGGGAACACCAGAAAGATATTATGCGGTCAGTGAAGATTATAAAGCAGGCAGAATCACTGCGAAGAATCTGAAAAATAAACAAAAGGCAATCTTTTTGGATAGAGATGGAACAATCAATGAATATGTTGGATTCCTAACAAATATTGATGAGTTTAAATTATTAGATGGTGTAACGGACGCAATCAAAAAAATCAACGCATCAGGTTTTCTAGCAATCGTAGTAACAAATCAACCAGTCGTCGCAAGAGGTGAAGTGACTTATGAACAATTAGATGAAATTCATCATAAGATGGAAACACTTCTAGGGCAAGAAGGTGCATATCTAGATGCCATCTATTATTGTCCACATCACCCTCATTCTGGATATGCAGGTGAAGTTAAATCATTAAAGATTGAATGTGAATGTAGAAAACCAAAACCAGGCATGTTGATGAAAGCTGCAAAAGATTATAATATTGACTTAGAACAGTCTTGGATGATAGGTGACAGTAAAAATGATATCCTAGCAGGAAAGAATGCAGGATGTAAAACAGTATTGATTGGAACGGAAGATGATGATCAAGATATTACTGTTGGAACTCTATTAGAAGGCGTTCAAAAGATATTGGAGTAAAACATGGAAGAAAAAGTATTAAAACATGTTGAGGTATTGATGGAAAGATATCCTGAATTACAAGGGAGTAAGGAAGATATCATACAAGCATATGAGATTTTAAAAGAAAGCTATGAAAATGGTGGAAAACTATTAGTAGCTGGAAATGGTGGAAGTGCAGCGGATGCAGAACATATCGTTGGAGAATTGATGAAGGGCTTTGAAAAGGCAAGAGAATTAGATGATTCAATGCAAACAAAGCTCAAAGAAGTCGATTTAGAACTAGGTGAAGTTTTGGCGAAGAACTTACAAGGTGCTTTACCAGCGATTGCCTTAGATGGTCATCCAGCATTAACAACAGCCTATATGAATGATTGTGAACCTTTACTTTGTTTTGCCCAACAAGTAAATGGCTATGGTAATAGTGGAGATGTGTTTTTAGGCATATCCACAAGTGGAAATAGTAAGAATATCTTATACGCAGCAGTATGTGCGAAAGCCAAAGGTATGAAAGTGATTGGATTAACAGGCGCAAAAGATAGTAAACTATCTGAAATCGCGGATGTAACGATACGGTCATCTCATACAAGAACATATCAGATACAAGAACATCATTTACCAATCTATCATTGTTTGTGTTTGATGTTAGAAGAATATTTTTATTAAAAGGAAGTGATATTATGAGTAAACCAATTCCATTCTCTCCACCTGATATTACAG
>CAVHRL010000097.1:0-5910 GCA_963638375.1 Lachnospiraceae bacterium | reverse complement strand
TTCTAAAGAATAAGGAAATAATCGTATTTTCGTGTGTATATATAACGAATGGGTTGTTTGCTTCGATTTATGACTTTATTGGGAAAATTGGTATGAATCTAGGGGCGGATATAAGTTCGTTACTTGCTTTTTCTGGAATTATGACATTTGTGAATGCGATTGGTAGTTTGTTGATTGCCAATAAATCAGAACATAGTAATTTAAAAAAATTTTTTTATTTGATTTAGTTTTCGATATTGTTCCGGCATTACTATTTTCTTTGACGAAAAATTTAATTGTATTTTACTTTGCGATATTCTTAACGATGATAAAAGACATTTTATCCCCAATGACATTTGCTTATATGGTTTCTTGTTTAGATGAAAAAATGGTGAAGTATCTTTAGGCGTATTAGGATCAATTAGTAGTTTTATTAGTGTTATATTTCCAATTGTTATAGGAAAAATCGTTGAAGAGAAATACCAACTCTTGTTTTTGGGGAGTTCTATTATGATAATGTTGTCATTTATAATTGCTAAGAAATTCTTACCGGAGTCAAATTCTTGAATATATGTAAATAAAGTTCTACACTTGTACTCGGTTATAGGGGAAGAATATGTCGTTTGTTTTGGAATATTTTAAGAATATAAAAGTACAAGTTGTATTGTGTTTACTCGCAATCATCATTGGAATTGTTACTGGTGCTATTGATGCGTTGTTTGGAATTGTATTAGGAAAGTTAACAACAATCAGAGAAATGCATAATGTATATTTTTTGATTTGTATTCCATTAGGTGCATTGCTTGTTTCTTATGTATTTCAAAAATATGGTGGAAAATGTAAAAAAGGAATGGGACTTGTTTTTGAAGTGGAAAGTGGAAAAGAAAAAGATATTCCATTATTACTTATTCCATTTGCGGTATGTGGTACTTGGATTTCGCATTTAGTTGGAGGTAGTGCTGGTAGAGAAGGCGTAGCAATGCAAATAGGGGCAACGGTTTCTAACTGGTTTGCGGACAAGATCCAGTTAGAAAATGCTAGTAAATATTTGTTGCCAATAGGTTTGTCTGCTGGATTTGCGGGTTTATTTCAAACACCGATTGCGAGTGTACTATTTGCGATGGAAGTGTTAATTGCCGGGGAGATTCGTTATCCTATCTTTTTGCCATCATTAGTTTCAGCTTATGTTGCGGCGAGTACATCTTCTTTTTTAGGTTTATCTTCATCTACGATTGCATTTTCTGGTGCATTAAATTGGAACGCTAAAACAATGGTCGTTTTAGTTGTTATGGGAATTTTGTTTGGAATCGTTGGAGATGCATTCTCTTTTTGTATGCATACTGCTCAACATAAAGCAGCTTCTTTATTTCCAAATCCAATTCGTAAATCACTTGTATTAGGAACAGTTGTTGCGATTTCATTGATTGTTTGTCATTGTGGTAGATATTCTGGTGCGGGTGGTAATTTGATTACAATGGCAATTAATCATGAACAAATCTATGTGTATGATTGGATCTTGAAATTTGGTTTAACGATATTAACGATGTGCTCTGGCTTAATGGGAGGCGAAGTTGTACCTCTATTTACGATTGGTGCGACGTTAGGTGCTGTCATTGGGCCAATCTTTGGTATAGACAGTGCGTTTGCGGCAATGCTTGGATATGCGGCTGTATTTAGTTCTGGAACGAATACTTTTTTTGCGGCTATCTTTGTAGGAAGCGAGATATTTGGTTTTACATATATGCCTTATTTCTTTATTGTCTGTGCAGTGTCTTATATTTGTAACAAGAATCATTCTATCTATGGATTACAAAAATCTGTTTTTCCTAGAATTCATAAGAAATGAAAAAAATGTAATGAAAAAATGAAAATGTGAAAATGCCTATTTTATTGGACTTATGAGTGGTTCATGAAAATGATTGTTTTGTGAAGGATTGAACAATCAAATTATCTTGATTTTTGATCATTTTTTACTTGAAACTCAAATCAAAAGGAAGTATCCTTTTGAAGGATGAAAGAGATAGTTGGATTTCCAACTATTTATTTATCATATGAGGTTATGTATATGAATGTAATTAAAAGAAGTGGCGAAGAAGTATCTTTTGATGCGGAAAAGATTCTTCATGCCGTTGAAAAAGCAAATGTCGCAACACAAGAGAATAGACGTATTTCTAGTGAAAAAATCACTGAAATTACAAATAGAGTCATTGAAAGATGCAATGATATAGCACGTGCTATTTCTGTAGAAGAAATTCAAGATTTAGTAGAAAATGAATTGATGGCAGAAGGTGCGTATACAGTTGCACATAATTATATTACATATCGTTATGAAAGAGCTTTGGTACGTAAAGCGAATACAACGGATAAGAAGATTCTTTCATTATTAGGACGTAATAATGAAGAAGCAATGCAAGAAAACTCTAATAAAAATCCTACTGTGAATTCCACACAACGTGATTATATGGCTGGTGAAGTATCTAAAGATATCACAAGAAGATTTTTATTACCAAAAGAAATTTGGGATGCGCATGAAAAGGGAATCATTCATTTCCATGATTCTGACTATTTCGCTCAACCAATGTATAACTGTTGTTTAGTAAATCTAGAAGATATGTTGCAGAATGGAACAGTTATTTCAGGAACTCATATTGATAAACCACATAGTTTCGCAACAGCTTGTAATATCGCAACACAGATCATCGCTCAAGTTGCATCAAATCAATATGGTGGTCAAACAATTACATTATCTCATTTAGCACCATTCGTTGATATTTCTAGAAAGAAATATCAAAAATCTGTTAAAGCAGAAATGGAAGCTGCAGGTGTTGTGATAGATGAAGATAAAATCAACACGATTGCGGAAGAAAGAGTAAAAAGAGAAGTTACAACAGGTGTTCAAACAATTCAATATCAAATCATTACATTGATGACAACAAATGGACAGGCTCCATTTGTGACAGTATTCATGTATTTAGATGAAGTTCCTGAAGGACAAACAAGAGATGATCTTGCGTTGATCATTGAAGAAATGTTGAAACAGAGAATGCAAGGTGTTAAAAATGAAAAAGGTGTTTATATTACACCTGCATTCCCTAAATTAATCTATTGTTTAGATGAAGATAATATTACAGATGATTCTAAATATTATTACTTAACAAAATTAGCTGCTGAATGTACAGCTAAGAGAATGGTTCCAGATTATATTTCCGCAAAGATCATGAAAGAATTGAAGAATGATGTATATCCATGTATGGGTTGTAGATCTTTCTTGACACCTGATCGTTTCACAGATGCAGGATGGGAAAATAATGAACATGCGTTGAATAGTTCTTCAAAACATAAATATTATGGAAGATTTAATCAAGGTGTTGTTACAATCAATTTAGTTGATATTGCTTGTTCTTCAAAGAAAGACATGAAGAAGTTCTGGGATATCTTTGATGAAAGATTGGAACTATGTTATAGAGCGTTAATGATTCGTCATGAAAGATTAAAGGGAACACCAAGTGATGTTGCACCAATTCTATGGCAATATGGTGCAATCGCAAGATTAAAGAAGGGCGAAACAATCGATAAGTTACTATACAATGGTTATTCTACAATTTCTTTGGGATATGGAGGACTTGCGGAATGTGTTCGCTATATGACAGGTCTATCTCATACAACACCAGAAGGTGAAAAGTTTGGATTAGCTGTTATGAAGCATTTGAACGATGCTTGTAATAAGTGGAAACAAATGACAAATATTGATTTCTCTGTTTATGGAACACCAATGGAATCAACAACATATAAGTTCGCTAAATGCCTACAAGAAAGATTTGGTATTATCAAAGGCGTAACAGATAAGAATTACATTACTAATTCTTACCATATTCATGTTACAGAAGAAATCAATGCGTTTGATAAATTGACAGAAGAAAGCAAATTTCAGGAATTATCTCCGGGTGGAGCAATCTCTTATGTTGAAGTTCCAAACATGCAGAATAATGTACAAGCTGTATTACAATTGATGAAACATATTTATAACACAATTATGTATGCAGAATTGAATACAAAGAGCGATTATTGCCAAGTTTGTGGATATACTGGTGAAATTCAAATTGAAGAAAATGAAAATAAGAAGTTGATTTGGAAGTGTCCAAATTGTGGAAATACAGATCAAAACAAGATGAACGTAGCTAGAAGAACTTGTGGTTACATTGGTACACAATTCTGGAACCAAGGAAGAACACAAGAAATCAAAGAAAGAGTATTACATTTATAAGAAGAAAAGAGGTTTTTCACAAAACCTCTTTTTAAAAATTATTTTCCACGATAGGACGAACTACGATTTCTTGAATCATACCATCTTCATTGTTTTCGATGGCATATACTACATGTTTGGCAATAGTTTCAGGTCTTAAATAGTCTGGTCTATCTAATGTTCTAAAACTTGTATCAACACCACCAGGATAAACGTCTAATACTTTGATTCCTTGATCTTTGACTTCTTTTAATAGAATCTTAGAAAGAGATTCAAAGGCATTTTTACTTGCGGTATAACCACCATTGTTTGGATTATTAAACAAACAACAAGAAGATAAGATATTAATGATCATTCCTTCATTTCTTTCTAACATAGAAGGAATACATTTTTGAATACAAATCATTGGAGCAATCGTATTTACATCAAACATTGCTTGTAAATCAGATACTAAAATATCTTTCACTTCTGCTTTACCTGCATTAAAACCAGCATTGTTAATTAAAATATCAACACCACCAAGTGATTGGATATCATCTAAAACTTCATTTAACTTATTTTGATCTTGCATGTCAAATGTATATTTCTTTGCGAGATGTTTAATGTCCAACGCATCCATCTTAGATTTAGTTCTTCCAAATAAATATAAAGAATATCCATCTTTATCTAACGCATACGCAATGGCTTTTCCAATGCCATCACTTGCACCTGTAATTAATACTTTTTTCATTTTAAATTTTTGATTTTCCTTTCGTATTCTTTGTTTTCTTCAAAGTAAGCACCAGTAATGATTTCTTCTAATTCATGTGATATGGCTTGAGAGATGAGTAAAAACGCTTCTTCTTCAGAATGATTTTTAGATAACTGTTCAAATTTCTTTTTGACAAAAGGAATATTCTCTATTTGGTAAAGGGTGATGCCAAAACAAACTTCTGTGATACTTTTGAGGAATCTAGAATGATCATCGTCATCATCGTCAAAGAAGTCATCATCTTCATCGAAGTATTCATCATCATCTTCAAAATCTTCATCAATATAATCTGATTTATATTGGTCACAGATTTCTTCAACAAAGTCTGGTAGAGTTTCATCCATTTCTTCTTGAAACATCTCTTGTTCGAATTCTAGATCGAAATCTTCAATTTCTTTGAGATGAGTAAAAGTTATATTTGCTGGTGGAAATGAAGTTTTATCCATTAAATCTATAAATGTAGATGATTTTTTCACTTTACCTTTTGCGTATTGATCTAAAAGTATACTATTATCATCAAATAAACATCTACACTTACCATCAATCAAATATGCATATTGATTGCCTTCTTTATTTTGTTCTTCTAATATTTCACAATCAAATACATATGGTTCTTCAAAATCACTATATATTAATTGAAATTGTTTCGATAAATCTTTTAAACCTGAATCTTCAATATTTTTGTATTGACTATTCTCATCTGGAAAAATAAATTCTGCGTGTTCAGGTAGTAATGTGTATAAATGCTTCTGATTTTTAATAGCGAATTCATTATCAAAAAAAGCACTCATGGATTCTAAAATAATCACGCCTAATGTAAATAGATCTACATCATTTCGTACTAATAAAGTGCGGTTTAAAAAGTTTGGATTTTTCTCCCATTGAATTTTAATTTTTTTGTATTTCATATTATGTCCTCGATGTAATAATCATATCT
>CAVHRL010000096.1:0-5917 GCA_963638375.1 Lachnospiraceae bacterium | reverse complement strand
GGTTAACAGCGACACCAGAAAGATTAGATAACAAAGATGTTTTATCTTTATTTGATGAAAATGTACCATATGAATTAAGACTGAGAGATGCAATCATGAATGATTTGATCGTTCCTTTTCATTACTATGGTATTCGAGATAAATTAGTGGACTATTCTTTAACAAAGCATGAAGAAAGAAAAATGATTGCGGAAATATCTGATACAAAGCATTGTGAATTCATCAGTTCTCAAATTCAGAAATATAAACAAGATGGAAAGTTAAAAGCACTTGTATTTTGTAGAAATACAACACACGCTAGAATGATGGCGGATGCATTTCAAGAACAAGGTTATAATAGTGCGTATTTGACTGGCAGTAACACTGTTGGTGAAAGAATTAAAGCGTATGATGAATTACAAAAGGATGAGGATGGAACATTAGAAATATTATGTTCTGTTGATATCTTAAATGAAGGTGTAGATATTCCTGGCGTAAATATGGTTGTGTTTTTAAGGCCGACAGAATCTTCTACGATTTTTATTCAACAATTGGGTAGAGGATTAAGAAAATATAAAAATAAAGCATTTGTTACGATTTTAGATTTTATTGGAAATAGTTACAAAAGAAGTGTGCAAATTGCTTTGGCTTTGGGGAGTCTTTCTGAAAATTTAATATTAGAAAAAAGATTACTAGAAGATATGGTGCGTGATGATTTCTCTGCTTTAGATTTGAAACAATATGGTGTTGAAATACATTTGGATGAAGAAAGTCAATCTGAGATCATTTCTTATTTAGAAAAAGAAAACTTTAATAGTAAGCAGTATTTGATACAAGATTATAAGAATTTTAAAAAATATATAAATTGTGAATCCTATCCAAAACATATGGATTATTTTAATAATGATTGTGCACCTGATTTAATGAAATTTATGAGTGTTAAATTGGAAGGGAAGAAAGCTGGTTGTTATTATAATTTCTTGCGCTCGATTCATGAAGAAAGTATTCCATTATTTTCAAAAGGACAAGTTGATTTCTTGAAATATGTATCATCTTTATTGCCACTTGTAAGGCCATATGAATATCAAATCATATATGAATTATTGAATGAAAAATCAATCAACGAAGAAAATCTTAGAGAAATTCTAAAGAAATGTACAAATGAAGAATATGATCATGTTATTCGATTTATGTTGAAAGAGGGAGCTCTATCATTAAAAGATGATGTTTATATTTTAAATGTAGAAATAGATGAAGAGTTTCATGAGCACTTAGATGATCTTTTAGAATATGGTTTAACAAAGTATGATGCGGAATATCAAAATTCTAAAGAACAGTTCATATTGTGGAAAAGTTATAGGATGGATCAAGTTCAAAGAAAGTTATTAAAAGATCCTAAAAGTAATCAAAAAGGAACATACAACTATGATGGAGAAGTAGTGATCTTTGTTTCATTAAAGAAAGATGAATCATTAGAAAATAGATTGCGTTATAAAGACAAATTTATTACTTCTGATATCTTTCAATGGGAAACAATGAATAATATTAGTGAGAAAGAATATCAAGGTTTAAAGAATAGTGAATTTGCATATGTATTTGTTAGAAAAATGGATTCTGAAAATGGAATCGTTTTACCATTTACCTATATAGGAAAAGGAACACTAACAAATCCGAGATTTCAAGAAGCTAATAGAAATTATTTGTTTGATATTCTATTAGAAAATGAATTGCCAGAGTATTTACAATATGATTTTCAAATAAAGGATATAAGTTCATGAAAAAAGTTAAAGTGGTAGCGGCAGTGATTGGCAGAAATGGAAAAGTATTTGCGACACAGCGTGGATATGGAGATATGAAAGGTGGTTGGGAATTTCCTGGCGGAAAAGTAGAAGTAGGAGAAAGCAAACAACAAGCTTTAGAAAGAGAAATCTTAGAAGAATTAAATACGAAGATTATGATAAAAGAACATATCATGACTATCGAACATGCATATCCAAAATTTTATTTGATCATGGATTGTTTCTTGTGTGAAATACAATCTGGAAATTTAGAACTGATGGAAGCAGAAGATGCAAGATGGGTGGATGCTAACAATATTGATGAGCTTGATTGGTTGCCTGCGGATCAAAAAATCATACCATTTCTAAAAGAAAAATATTTGACTTAAAGTATACTTTAAGAATAATAATGATATTGTATTGAGGTATGAGTTATGAGTGAAGAAAAAACATATACGATTTCTGAAGTATCTAAATTATTATGCATTGCACCATCTACGATTCGCTATTATGATGCAGAAGGTTTATTGCCTTTTCTACAAAGAGTAAATGGTAGAAGAGTATTTCATGAAAGTGACTTATCTAGTATGAGATTAATTGAATGCTTGAAAAATACGGGAATGAGTATTCGTGATATAAAGGTATATTTTGCCTTGGCGAAACAAGGAGATAGTACTTTAGAAGAGAGAAGAGATATCATTTTAAAACAAAAACAATCTATTCTAGATCAAATTGAAGGTTTAAAGTTAAACTTAGAAACAATTAAACATAAAGAAAAATATTATAAAGAAGCAATTGAAGCAGGTACAGAATCAATACACTTCCAAAAGAAAAAATGATCATCATAGATCATTTAGTCAAAGTCGATATTGTTTTTAGCACGCTCATCATAATCCAAAACATATAGATAGGAGTACATGATATTTAAATAATATTCCATGGAAGCACGTGAAAAGAAAGCGGCAATACGATGCCCTTTATCTTCTTTGGCTGGTAATAATAAGGCAATTGTACATACTTTTGCGAGTTCACTATTTGCATCAGCCGTAATACAAATCGTAGGTACTTTTTGTCGTTTTAATTGTTTTGCGTGTTCAATCGTACTAGGAGTTGAACCAGAATATGATAATAGTAATGCACAATCTTCTGTATGTAATGTTTTCGCTAAATGGCCTTGTTCTCCATATACTGGCGTAACAATATAATTTGTTCCAGAACGTGTCATACTTGCTTGGAATGCTAGACCTGCAAGATAGGCATCCCCAACACCAAATATCGCAACATTTTTCGCAGCTTTCATTAAGTAACATGCTTTCTGCATATCTTGAATGGATAATATTTTTTGTGTTTCTTGTAACGTTTGAATCGTTAATTTTTTTAATTGTTGTGAAATCTCTGGGATACTATCATTTTTGGAAAAAGGAAAGTTTGGATCAACATCTTGATAATCTGTACTTGCACGTAATAATTCTTGAGAAAAACGGAATTTAAAATCTTTAAAACCTGGTAGATTTAATCGCGTACAAAGACGCATAATTGCACTTGTTGAAGTGTAAGTTTTTAAGGCGAGTGTTTGTATGGACATTTGTAAAACATCATCTTTATGCGTGAGAATATAATCCGCAATGACTTTTTCATTTTCTGTGAAGTTGATTTGTTCTTTTAATTTACTTTGTATTGACATGAAACTATTGTAACAAATTTCGAAACAAAATGCCGAAATATTCGAGTGTTTTTTCGGAAAGTTTCGAAACATCTTTCCAACTTACTTCCGTTGTATTCTCTTTTTTTTGAAATGTGATATTCTCAACTTAACAGAAAGAGGAGAATGAAAATGACAAACAATGAGGGTGTTAAAATCGTAACGATTGGTGGAGGTTCTTCCTATACACCAGAACTAATGCAAGGCTTTATTAAGCGCTATGAACAACTACCAATCAAAGAAATCTGGCTAGTTGATATTGAAGATGGAAAAGAGAAATTAGAAATCGTTGGTGCATTAGCACAAAGAATGTGGGATGCTTCACCATATGATGTAAAGGTTCATTTGACATTGGATCGTAGAGAAGCATTAAAAGATGCAGATTTCGTTACTACACAATTTAGAGTTGGATTATTAAATGCGCGTATCAAGGATGAAAGAATTCCTTTATCTCATGGAATGTTGGGACAAGAAACAAATGGCGCAGGTGGTATGTTTAAACTACTTAGAACTGCTCCAGTGATTAAGGCGATCGTAGAAGATATGAAAGAACTATGTCCTAATGCTTGGTTAATTAACTTTACAAATCCTTCAGGAATGATAACAGAAACTGTTATTCGTCAATGTGGTTGGAAGAGATGTATTGGTTTATGCAATGTTCCAGTAAATATTATGTTACAAGAGCCAGAAATGCTAGGAAAGAAAGAAGGAGAATTGAATTTTGAATTTGCTGGATTGAATCACTTCCATTTCCACCGTGTATTTGACGCAAAAACTGGTGAAAATGTAACACATCAAATTGCATATAAAATGATGGAAGATGATAAGAGTAATATGCAGAATATTCAAAACGAAAAGTTCTTGTTAGATCAGTTGCTCGCAATGGATTGTTTACCATGCGGATATCATCGCTACTATTATTTAACAAATGAAATGATGAAGAAAGAATTGGAAGAGTTTGGTAAACATGAAACAAGAGCAGAAAGTGTTAAGGAAGTAGAAACACAATTGTTTGAATTATACAAAGATCCTGCACTTCATGAAATGCCAGAACTTCTAAGTAAACGTGGTGGTAAATATTATAGTGATGCTGCATGTGAAACAATTAGTGCAATTTATAATAATTCAGGAAAAGTTATGGTCGTTTCTACAGAAAATAGAGGTGCATTACCAGATTTAGAGGATGATGCAATCGTAGAAGTATCTGCACGTATTACAAGACATGGTGCTGAACCAATTGCTTTTGGCCACATGGAACCAGCAGTACGTGGTATGGTTCAATTGATGAAAGCAATGGAAGAAACAATCATTGAAGCAGCATTAACAGGTAATTACAATAAAGCACTAGAAGCTTTTGAAATTAATCCTTTGGTAGTACACGGTCAATGTGCGCAAGATCTATTAGATGAAATGTTAGTAGCACATAAGAAATATTTGCCACAATTCGCAGAAAAAATTGCGGAATTAGAGGCAAAAGGTGTTACTGTACAAGATGAAGTAGCTAGAAAGTTATGTGAACAAGGATTATAAAAGATGGCTAATAAAATAGTATTTTTAGATGTTGACGGAACATTGATTGATTACAACGCAATCATGCCAAAAAGTGCTGGAGAGGCAGTTGATTTAGCACGTAAAAATGGACATTTGGTTTATATTTGCACGGGTTGTTCTAAAGCAGAAATAGCACAAAGAGACTTATGTGAATATGATGGAATGATTGGTGGAAATGGCGCTTATGTAGAAGATCATGGTGAAGTTATTATGCATCAAGGATTATCTGTAGAAGAAGTAAAGCGTATTGTTGATTGGTGTAATGAAAGGAAGCTTGGATTTTATCTTGAAGCTAATAGTGGCATGTATTGTAATGATTACATGTTAGAACAAGGACCAGTTACAATGATGAAATATGCATTAGGAAAAGGTGCTGATCCAACAAAAGCAGAAGAAAGTGCAAATGAATTTGTAAATGATTTTATTCATTTACCAACAGAAGAATTATATCGTGATGATATTAATAAGATTTCGTTTATTCTTTCATCCTATCAAGATCACTTGGATTCAAAAAAAGAATTTCCTGAATTAATTGCGAATACTTGGGGTGGAAAAGATGAACAGGCATTGTTTGGTGATCTTTCTCCAAAAGGAATCACAAAAAAGCATGCGATTGATGTGTTATTAAAACATTTAAATCGAAGTGCAGAAGATACAATTGCTTTTGGTGATGCCAAAATTGATATTTCCATGTTTGAATTATGCAATTATTCCGTTGCGATGGGGAATGCAGGTGAAGAAACAAAAGCTGCTGCAGATTACATCACAACAGATGTCAATGAAGATGGCATTTGGAATGCGTTTAAATATTTAAAATTGATTTAGTTTGCTTCATTGGTAAGTATAGTCCCATCTTTAACAGTTGTAAAAAGTAAAAAGTCTGGAATTCGGCTTGTTTAAGCTAAAT
>CAVHRL010000095.1:0-5972 GCA_963638375.1 Lachnospiraceae bacterium | reverse complement strand
CGCTTCGTATCGCATCTACTGTTCCACTAGAAATCATTTCCTCTACGAATTTTCTTGCGGAATCTCCTTTTCCTGAATAATAAATATTCACTGTGATTGCCATGATTATTTTACCTCCAAAATTTATTTTATACAGTAACTGTTTTCGTTTCCGTTTTTTAGTTATTTATAGCATAAAAGAACAGCACCATATTAGACACTGTTCTAAAACTTGATTATTCATCACTCAAACTCTAAGATTTCTCCAACAAACATCCAATGTGCTTCCCATTCGCCATCCGCATTAACAGGATACGCTCTTGGATTAGACTTATAGTACTCTTGAATATCTTCACTTAATCCTGTTTTATCAAATTGCCCTTGGTATAACTTTCTACATAAGAAAGTCTTACTAGCTTGTTCATATGTGATGCTTTCACCAATTTCAATTGGAGTTAGTCCAGCATTCATTGCCTTATCTTCATTTCGTCCAGTATGAGACCCCATATAACCTAAAGCTTTCTTATATTCCGCATCGAAAAAGCTAACAGTAAAGAATTTGTTTTCCTTTAATAATTCACATGTATATCTAGCTGGATGTACATATACTGTTACGATAGCTCCTGTTTGATTTGGTTTTGTCCAAATCGTTCCAAAGCTTCCCCAACCAATCGTACAACCATTATGATGTTCTTTATTTCCAGTCGTTACTAAAGCCCACTGATTTTTAAACATATCAAATACTTTATAATCTTGATTCATCAAATCTTCCATACAAAAGCTCCTTTTCTTAATCTTAAGAAAAAACTTCAAAAACGCAAGTCATATGAATTGATGTTCATTTAAATTTCATCTGAAATATGATACCCTTTTGTTAGAGGTACTATTATGAATAAATATACAAAACAATTATTAACATTACTCGCTTCAACAACATTAGTTGCTTGTTCATCTCAAAAAACACAATCTGCTTATTCTGTCTCTCAAGAAGATGAAAGTAAGATCATTGGAGGATATACAGTCGTTGATTCTCCAGAAATCACAGATGAAATCCAAACGATATGTGAAAAAGGATTGGAAGGTATGGTTGGTGCTACATATACACCAATTGCCTTAGTATCAACACAACTTGTATCTGGAACAAACTATCGCGTTCTTTTAGCTGTAAAACCAGTTGTTTCTGATGAGGAAGAAACTATTGAAACTTACTCTATTGCGACTTTTTATGAAGATTTAGATGGTGAAGTCGAACTAAAAAGCATGCCAGAAACAGATATTGAAACGTACACTTCCGACGATTTAGTTGGTGGTTGGACAAAAGCTAGTTCACCTGTTATGACTGCAGAAGCGAAAAATGCTTTTGCTTCTGTAAACAAAGATTCTTCCGCAACAGCTATCGCATTGTTGTCAACACAAGTCGTATCCGGAACAAACTATCGCATTCTTTGTGAAGATGATGATACATATTCTGTTCAAACAATTTATGAAGATTTGAAAGGTAATTGTGAATTAACAAATACAGAAACATTCCCAGAGGAAGAATGATGAAATACATACAATTTAATAAATCATCAAAAAGAGCCAGTACAATTGGTATTGGATGCATGCGTATCGCAGATATGTCTACGCAAGAAGCAGATACTTTCTTCCGTACAGGACTAGATGCTGGCATTAACTTTATTGATGAAGCAGATATATATGGTGGTGGTAAAAGTGAAGAAGTCTTAGGTTCTGTTTTACAAAATGATCCACAATTAAGAGAGCAATTATTCATACAATCTAAATGTGGTATTTGTGAAGGATATTTCGATTTCTCAAAAGAACATATTTTAAATTCAGTTGATGGAATTCTAACAAGATTAAAAACAGATCATTTAGATTCTTTACTCTTACATCGTCCAGATGTATTAATGGATGCACATGAAGTTTCAGAAGCATTTGATATTTTATACAAACAGGGAAAAGTTTTATCGTTTGGTGTGAGTAATATGTCTAGTGGACATATTTCATACTTACAAAAGAATATATCTCAAAAATTAACTGTTAATCAATTACAAGTGAGTTGTGCACATACACCAATCATTGATGGCTTATTGCATGAAGATATGTTAGATGAGTCAAGCATTAAACATGATTCTAATATTCTTCCTTATATGCAAACAAACAATATTGGTTTACAAGTATGGTCTCCATTACAAAAGGGATATTTTGAAGGTGTGTTCTTAAATGATGAAAAGTATCAGAAACTAACTGATCTGTTATCTGAAATAGGAAAAGAATACAACGTTAGTGCCGATACCATTGCGTATGCTTGGTTATTACGAATTCCTTGTCAAACACAAGTTATCGTAGGTACTACAAAACCTGAGCGTCTTGTATCCGCAGCACAAGCAACAGATATCACACTCACAAGAAAACAATGGTATAAGATCTATACCGCAAGTGGAAAAATTCTTCCATAATGAAACAGGAACAATAGTTCCTGTTTTTATTGTTGACTATAACTATATGCATTCTTTCCAGCAATGTATCCCATATGTGCACCTACCGCTAATGCTTCACATCCTGGATAATAATCACCGAAATAAGATCCAGAAGAGATAATTCCCGCAGCATACAATCCAGATATCGCATTACCATCTTGATCAATTACTTCAGCATTTTCATTTGTTAAAATGCCACCATAATTACCTCTAGTACAATTGTATTCTTTCACTGCATAATAAGTTCCATCATCTATCGCACTCAAATATTGACTATCTTTTCCACAATCCGTATCTTTTTGATTATCACACATAGAATTATATCTATCGATTGCATCCTCTAATACTTCTTTGGACATTCCAATATCATCCGCTAAAGCATCAATACTTGTTTCTTTATAGGCTTGTATCACACTACTACTTGTAGTTTTATCTAGATATTCATCAAGGTTTAAAAATTGATCTGCAATTTCTTGATCCATGATGACCCAGCCATAATCTGCTTCTCCATCATTCACAAAATATATCATTTGATCATGTGTACCAGCAGTTTCAGATATCTTTCTTTCACCTTTTGTGTTTAATAACAAGCATTCATAAGGATATGAATTATATGGTTGACCTACAACTGGCATATCATATGGATCAGGTGCAAATATTCCACTCATAGATTCCTGAAAATCATCTAATACTGCGCCAACTTCTAACGCCATCGTAATACCGTCACCTGTATTTCCAATCGCAGTCGCAGTATAATTTCCAACTGCGGTTTCACACAATTCTTCTTCCATTTCTTTATTTTGCGCATAATCACCTGTCGCTAAGATAACTGATTTTGCGTTGTATGTTTTTGTACCAAATTTTGATTCAGAAATAACACCTGTAATTGATTTTTCTTCATCTTGAATAAGACTAGTTACTGGTGTATCTACGTAAATATCTCCACCAGCATCTAAAAAAGCATTTTTTAAATACTTCAATAGATTTTCTCCACCTTTTTGTTTTGTAGTAGCAGTCGCTAAATGAATTTCATTTGCGTTTTGAATTGCTTTATCAGAAGCATCTGGATAAAAATAACTATCTTCTTTAATTTCGTAAGTAATTCCAGTATCTAAGATCATTTTCATCAAATCAGGACTACTAGATAACATGGAATCCACTTTATTTTCATCTACTTGATTTTGATCTTGTATTTTATTTCTAGAAAGCCAGATATTCTTAGTTTTATCTATCGTTTCTTCCTCTTTTGCCATTAAAAAGATACCAGAGCTAAAGATTGAAGTTCCACCAACGATACCAAGTTTTTCAACGATAGCGACCTTTGCACCTAGTTTGGCGGCATTTAATCCTGCACACAAGCCCGAAATTCCACTACCAACAACCACAACATCATAGTCATACGTTTCATCCTTTGTTTCGATTTCAACTTCTTTTGAAAAAGAATTTTCTAAATTTGCTTGTGAAAGCACATCTTTTATCGCACTCAAAAACGCATTACTAGAAATTGTAGCTCCAGATACTGTATCAACATTAAAACTTTGATTAGAAAGTACTTTTTCTTTCATGATTGATAGTGCTTCTTCACCTACCCCAGCACTTTCATTTTCACTAGTAATCTGAATGTCTTTTATCTGATTATCTTGAAGTGTCACATCGATCGTAATATCTCCACCAATTCCTTGTGAAGTTGCAGAATATGTTTTTTCAGTACTTGATGATTGGCTACAGCCAAACATAGAAAGCACAATAGATAAAACACATATCAACGATAGTTGTTTCTTCATAGCTTTACTTCTACCATATTTCCTTTTACTTCAATTTTTCTTGTTAAGTTACTTACAATATTATTGGATACTTGATCATCTAAATGACTTAAAATATCTTCATTGAACAAATCAGAAGTAAATGTAATTCTTAAATTATCCAATTTCTCTGCATAGCTAATTGACATATTCATATCAATATCTTTGTATACTTTAAAGAATAGATTATAAATCAATTCTTCAATGACTAAGATTGTTTCATTGATTCTCTTTGTATTGAATAATTGTTTCTTCATGAACGCTGTAGATTGACCTATCAAATCATAAAAATCGAATGAACTACTATGAATGTCATAGTTAAAACTTCTAATTTGATAAATAAATTGTTTTGTTTTTGGTTTTTGAGGATCATGGAAAATTTGTTCAGAAGTCCCATCTTCATAGATTCCTTTTTCATCCATATAGAATACTCTATTAGAAACATTCTCCGCAAAATCCATTTCATGTGTAACGATCAACATTGTCATTCCATCATCCGCAAGCTTTTTAATGACCGCTAATACTTCACTAGAAATACTTGGGTCCAATGCACTTGTTGGTTCATCAAACAAAATAATTTCAGGATGCATCGCTAAAGTTCTGGCAATCGCTGCTCTTTGTTTTTGTCCACCAGATAATGAATCTGGATAATTCATAGCTTTGGCAGATAATCCAACTTGTTCCAACAATTGCATTCCTTCATCATATGCAGATTGTGCATCTTTTCCTAATAATTGCATAGGCGCTAACATGATATTTTCAATCACTGTCATATGATTAAATAAGTTAAAGGATTGGAATACCATTCCCATCTTTTGACGAAGTTCTAATAGCTTCTTTTTATCCGCCGTTGTAATATCTTCTCCATCAATGTAAATATGACCACTTGTAGGAGTATTTAAGCGATTGATACATCTTAAAAATGTACTTTTTCCACAACCGGAAGGTCCAATTACAGAAATGACATCGCCCTTATTAATTTCAACATTTACGTTTTTTAATATTTCATGTTGAAATGTCATACATAGATCTTCAACTTTAATCATTTTTTAACAACCCCCATGTAAGAAATCTCCCACCTCTAAGTGCGAAGCACGTAGGTGGTGAGATGAATTGTATTTTTCATAATTTTGCATACATATATCCTCCTGCATATTGATGTAATCGTACCTGTTTGATAGGTACTGCCTTGTCGTTATCCAACCTAATATACAAACCTAAATTCTGTACGCCTTTTGTACTATGGATTTTACCCTTGTAGATAACAGTATCACCTGCTTGTATCGGATAGTGCTGTCTTCTGATGGACGTTCTGCCCTTAGATACCTTACATGCACGGTATGTGTGCAAGTTCTCAGTATCTAGCTTATGGTTACGTTTTGTACGTCCGTTGAACAGCTGTTGACCTGTTTTCTTAGAACCATCTCTGCTATCGATGTACTTTGCATCGTAGAACTTAGCTAGTACACGATTGTTTCTACGTTTCTTAGAAAACAGATAGTGCTGTGTATGATGCTTTGGATGGAACTGTCCCATACAGTATGCATCGTTGATGTGAGACTTTTCTACATGTAATAATCGTCTAGATTGCTTGGTGCTTGCACCGTATGTTAGATGGATTTCTCATCCTTGAGAGAGTCCACTTGGATTCCGACATACTCGTGTTTTTCGGATTTGATAGAAATTCCGATATGTTGATATCCTGTAT
>CAVHRL010000094.1:0-5985 GCA_963638375.1 Lachnospiraceae bacterium | reverse complement strand
ATCCAATCATTCACAGCTCTTTTAATTTGTTTTTCAATATCTAAACGTGTTTCTTTACATTCTTTAGGATATTTCCTTCCTGCCGCAAATACTCTAGTCATCAATTCACCACCAATAGGAAGAAGTATTTTCATCATACCTTCTGGGAATACAAAATGCGTGCCATGTTCATAAATAAAACTTTCTACTTCACAATGATGCTCATGTTCATTAAATCTTTCTAACATTCTTCTAATATACTTTCCTGTTTCCCACAAAGCATCATCCTCAGCGCCAATTAATAATAGTTTCCCATTGATTCGTTCCACTTTAATTTTTTCTTTTTCTTGAATTGGATGCGCGCTTTCTGAATCACGGAACAAATTAATAGATGCTATTAAATCTTTTCCACATTTTGATTCTTCTTGAACTTTATCCCAATATTCTGGATGTCTATAAACAAATGGAAGATATGGTAATGGTTCTCCTTTCCAAGTCACTGTTGATTCGTCATTTCCAGGCCATTCTTTTCTACCATCTCGATTTCCTTGATAAAATCCTTCCATTACAAAATCGCATGGAGTTAGCGCAATCGTTAAAGTAATTTCTGAATAATAAGAAGCTGCAATTAGCGCAAGCATTCCAGTCGTAGAAGCTCCACAGATTCCAAATTGAATATTTCCTTGTTCTTTTAGATATTTTAGAGCTTCACCAAATCTTTCGATTGGCAAATTATGATGCCCATAGTCTTTCTTATCTGGACTCATTGTTAATACATTAACACCAAAATTTCCCTGCAACCATTTCACTGCAGATTTTGCCATATGATCTTCTACATCATCGCCAAACATTCCAATAATAACAGAGTTACTTTTTTCTACAGGCCAATAACAACCATAAAATCCTTTATCTATTACCTTTACTTTCTTCATAACAACATTCCTTTTAGCAGTTAGTTAATTCTAACACATTCTTTTAATAAATTTACTCTTATGAAATTAATTTATTTATGATACAATCCTGTTCGAATTGCAGAAGGTATTTATTGGCAACGTATTTCATCCTTTGATGATAACGAACAACACTCGAGATTCGTTTTATTAGGAGGATTTTTTTATGCCAAAAACAAAATTGGAAGATGTTATTTACACAATCATTATGGCACTTATTATGGTCTATGGAATGGTAGTCTATAATGTTGCTTTAAACACTGGAAGTGTTAGTGGTACAACATTTATCGTAGCACTACACGAACTACCAATTATGGTTCCTATTGCTTTTATTTTAGAATTTTTCATTGTTGGAAAGATTGCTAGAAAATTGGCTTTCTCAGTTATGAAACCAACAGATCGTCCACAATTTATCACTTATGCAATCTCTATTTGTATTTGTTGTATTATGTGTCCAACCATGAGTTTATTCGCTACACTTTTATTTAAAACACCATCTTTTGGTACATGGGTACAAACATTCGCTATGAACTTTCCAATGGCTATTTGTTATCAAATGTTTTATTGTGGACCATTTGTTCGTTTAATATTCAGATCCATTTTCAGAAGAAAAGAAAAATAGTTCAATAATACAGTACACAGAAAAAGTGCTAGATATTGCATAAATATGCGATATTTAGCACTTTTATTGTAAAACAAAAAGACAAATTTAACGTAATACGTTTTTGAATCCTACTGTTGTTTTCCCTAAAACTTTTTCTAATGAACGAATAATGATGTGATGATCTTTTCCTTCATGCAATCCACTTACGATTACTGTGGCAATCAAGTGATTATCCAAATCACGAATCGGGAATGAACCACCTGAATAAGTAGATTCATGATTTTCCTTAACTTCTTCATTCACATACATCCAAGCACTACTATGACCTTCTTGCAGCAAGGCGTCATGCTTATAAGAACAGAAGACAAAGTTTCTTTCTTCCTTATCATCCATCGCATATTGGAAAATAACAAGTCCATCACTTTCACGAATGATCTGGATAACTATACCTCTATCTTCATTCTGTGCTTGTTTGATGATTTCTTCTCCTAATTTGAATGCGTCAATACTGCGGAAAGATTCATAACGAAGATCTTCTTCCTGTTGAAGAAGAATATCTAGATCAGCCTGCGTATACATTACAGATGACCTTTCATTTGATAGGAATCTTCTGTATACTGCATCAATTCAAAACGATTTCCATCTGGATCATGGAACCATTGTTGATATGTCCCACTTGGTCCTTTAGAAATCTCAGTATCTGGAGAGATACCTCTAGATTGGATTTCTTTGGAAGCTTCATAGATATCATCAACTGTTAAAGCGAAGTGAGAATAACCTACATCTTCGTTCCACTCTCTATGTGGTTTTTGATCTGCGTTAGCTGGGAAGAGTTCAATAAACTGTCCTTCAGCTAATTCAATATATGTATAGAAGATGCCTTCAGGATCTTTCTTGGCCATCTCATACATAGATGGTCTATCAGGTCTATTTGCATATTCCTTCCATCTTACGATAACTTTTTGTTTTAAACCTAATTTATTGCAGTAAAAATCTAACATCTCATCAAATTGATCTGTGTAGAAAGATACATGCATAATAGCGTTAAATTTCATTTGTAGCCTCCTTTAACTTTTCATGTATTCCAATAAATGGAAGATAAATCAATATTAGATATCACAATCTCACCATTTTACTTTACAATTGCTCTCTAACATCGGAATAACTTTTTTATCAATCCATTATACTATAAGAAATTCCTAACGAATTGTTGTTTTCTTGTATATGGTTTCCATTGTGTACCTGGATCATCATATTTCATAAAGTTTGTCCAAGCATTCAACATAGATTCAGATAAGCGATAATCTTTGACTGTCATATCTCTCCAACAACGATCCAATGTACCAAATACATACCAAAGTTCCGAGGAATGAAATGCACCTGCATCATCTGAAGGCAATTGTCTAGAAAAGTAGTACATATATACTTGTTTTTTAGAATACATTGCTCGAATATTACAGAAATTGATACAACCTTCATAGAATTTGCTTTTTCTTGCATCCATCCCTTTTTCAATTGTTATATCTTGAGAAGTCATTCCAATCATGTATGGAATATCATGAATCCTTAAATTTTTGATAGATGCATTCATATCCTCTAATAAAACATATCCATCATTAACTGGTCCAAATGCGAGACCTTGATGTTGCTGATAAAGTTCTGGAAGAATGGAAACTAATTTTTCAGCTTTCACTTTTCTTAATCCAGCAACGCTTTTCACTTTGCATAATTGCTTGATTTGATTACTTATGTCATATGCATCCGTTAATTTCTTTGTAGTTGATAATCCATTATCAACACCTGCTCCAGACTGAAAGATTGCGTTATGAATCATTCCTTTAGTAAGTGGAGAAGATACCAAAGCCTGCACGCTCATTGCACCAGCAGATTGTCCAAATACAGTAATGCGATTCTTATCCCCATGGAAAGCTTCTATATTTTCATATACCCATCTCAATGCTTCAATTTGATCTAATAGTCCATAATTTCCTGTTGTTCGAAAATTATTTTCTTTGATGAGATCTTGGTCTGCATAGAATCCAAATACACCAACTCTATAATTTATCGTTACAAGAATCACATCTCTTGCCGCAAACTTTTCTCCATCAAATTCCATTTCAGAACCAAATCCATGATCAAATGCACCACCATGAATCCAAAAAGCTACAGGGAACTTCCCTTCCTTTCTAGGTGCCCATATATTTAAATACAAACAATCTTCGCTTTGCTTAGGAAGTGGATATTTCTCATCCGTATAGAACTCTTTTCCATAAAATCCATGCGTTGGGTCAGCTTGTGGACATTGTGGTCCAAATTCCAATGCAGAATAAACACCATTCCATATAGCTTTTTTCATTGGAACTTTAAATCTTCTATCACCAATTGGTGCTTCCGCATATGGAACACCCCTAAAAATCATACTTGAAACTTTCGCTTCACCTTCTAATATTCCTAGTTTTGTCTTTACTTGTATTGTATTCATCTTCATCTCCAAAAAAAGAACTCATTCATTTGACTTCTTTTAATTTCACGAAATCAAAGAAAGAATTCTTCATTAAATCTAGTGTCATTTGTTTTGTTTCTTCAACACTTCTTGATCCACCAATATCATTTACAAACATTCGAATATTCAATGCTAAAGATTCCGCATAATATCTGCTTAATAATTCGTTTGAATATTGCGGAAGATAATCTTGTTTACGATATCTTTCCAAAAATTGTAATACTAATATTCTTAAGTTATCACGAATCATATCTTCAAAACTATTTTGACCAGTAACATGATAAGCAGTTCTATAAAACTCTTTATTTTCCAACAAAATCTGTAACGAATCTGTCAAAGCTTTTTCAAATTCACCACTTGCTACTGAATCTTTTGCGTTTTCAACAATGTCATGATAAATGATCCAATTCAAGCAATCATATTTATCACTAAAATAGTTATAAAACGTGGCACGAATAACACCTGTTTCATCACATATTTGTTTGATTGTTATTTTTTCAAACAAACGTTTCACCATCAGTTGTCTTAAATTTTCTGCCAAAGATATCTTCATGAGATTTTTATGATATTCCATAACTACCTCATCACTACATAAACAGTTATCAAAAAGATGCCGAAGAATACCAAAAGAGCACCACCAATCATGCCAGTAATTCTTTGATATTTCGCTCCTAAATTATAACCGATAATTAAAGCACTTAACACTGTTAAAAATGTAATCACAAAAGAAATTATTACCGCATTCATTGCTGTTACAGACAAAAAGCCATATGCAGCACCAATAAAAAACGTATCGACACTTGTATATAATGCTTTTCGAAGTAACGTTTTCCAGTCAAATGCATCATCTAATTTTTCTTCAAAACCTTTGTTCATTTTAGATTTCACAATGGATAATGTCCCAATAAAGAAAACAATCAACGCTGCAATCATGATTTCAATTCTTGCTCGCTCAATGCTCATAACAAATGGTTCACTTACCAAATAACCAAACATGAACATTCCAGTCGCAACTACTGCAAATTCCAATGCATACAAAAAGATCTTTTTTCCATTGAGATTACGGAGCTGTGCACCTTTATTCATCATGACAATAAAACCATCAATTGATAACCCTAAAAAAATCAATATATGTTGAATCATGTTCCTTCTCCTTTTTATGTAATTATTTTACAAAATCGTTTCTTATTTTTAGATATACAAAATAAAATATTTGTATGAAAAAAGATCTGCTTTCACAGACCTTTTTCATCCTATTGTTAGGAGGGAAAGAAATTAACTCTTTTGGAGTATCTATATAATACAAATCACTTGTGTTAGTTATATGTTCAATTTGTGAAATATTCGTGAAAATGTCATTTAACAATGATTCCTAATAGACCCGCTAAAGCAATCGCTTGTTCTTCACTCACAATAACTCCTTTTAGATTCTCAGGCAATATCGCAATACCATTGATCTTACTTGTGGAAAGATTGATTCCTTTTAATGGTGTTTGATTGATTTCACAATCACTAAAATCACATTCTAATACATTAACATCTTTTAACTGCACAAAATCCAAAGAACCATCTTTAAAGATACATTGATTCCATTCACAACGATTCCATTTTGTTGCGTTCAAATTTATCAGCATGCATTGAGAATGTTGTATTTTCACATCTGTAAACGAACACGAAGACAAATCAATACCTGTCATTCTGCAATTTTGAAAAACACATCTACGAAATACAGACGATTCAAAACATGCATTTGAAAAATCACAATGATCAAAGATGACATCTGCGAACAAACAAGATGACATTATCTTATGAATGGTAATATTAGAAAACTTGCATTCATAAAAGTGAACTACCACATCTAAACACTACGTGTTATAGATGTGGCTTCTAAGGGCTTGTGTTCCCTCAGACTTTCGTCTGCCATTGATACGGTTAAGACACAGTATATT
>CAVHRL010000093.1:0-6277 GCA_963638375.1 Lachnospiraceae bacterium | reverse complement strand
ATAAATGTAAACTTTTTCAGAAATAAATTGTTGTATTTACAGAAAATGAGTGATAAATTAGTTATCATTCAAACACAAAATAGAAAGCAATGATGGAGACAGACATTTCTTGGAGTATTTCAGAGAGTGTTCGTTTGGTGGAAGAACACATGTGATGGAAATGTTACTCACTCCTATGCAGATTTACTGAAACGAAAGAATTAGGTTGATCCGTAGACTTCACGTTACGAAGAAAGAAGTGCAGAAATAAATTATATTTCTGAAGCTGGGTGGTACCGCGTAAAATTTTACGTCCCGCTAGATATTAAATTCTAGTGGGATTTTTTATTCCCTGGAATTTTAAAATAATGTTGTTTGAAAGAAAAAGGGGAAAGAATATGAAAAAAAGAAAAATGATTGCCGCAACAATGTGTATGTCATTGTTAGCTGGATGTGGAACAACTGGTTCTACGACATCTACTACGAGTACATCAACTGATAAGACAATTAACATCGCTGTTATGAATGATATGACAACGATGGATACATCTTTGATGACTGATGAAACTTCATTTAATATGGCATCTCTTTGTCAATCTGGTTTAACACAATTTGGTGAAGATAAAGAAATTCATCCTGATTTAGCTGAAAGTTGGGATATCAGTGATGATGGTTTGACATATACCTTTCATTTAAGAGATGGTATTCAATGGTCTAATGGTGAATCAATTACCGCAAATGATTTTGTCTATGCATTTAGAAGACTTGTTGATCCGAATACAGCGAGTGAATATTCCTATATTATGAGTTCTTTGAATGTTGTGAATGCAGATGATGTAATTAGTGGTGAAAAGTCTGTTGAAGAGCTTGGTGTAGAAGCAGAAGATGATCAAACATTTATTGTTCATTTATCAGTTCCATCTACTGTATTTATCTCTTGTATGTCAAATCCACAATTCTATCCATTAAATGAAGAATTTGTAGAAGAACAAGGTGATCAATATGCATTAGCACCAGAAAATATGCTTTATAGTGGTGTTTATACAATGACAGATTGGTCTAGTGGTAATCATTATACATTTACACACAACGATGCATACTGGGATGAAGAAAACTATCCACAAGAGACAATTAATGTTGAATTGGTTCAAGAAACACAAACAGCTACATTGATGTATGAATCTGGAAGTTTAGATTTTCTTACTTTAACAGGAGAAATGGTTGAACAATATAAAGATACAGAAGGTTATCAAGCTATATTGACTTCAGGTATTTGGTGGCTTGCTCCAAATATGGAAGATGAATACCTTTCTAATGAAAATCTAAGAAAAGCAATTAGTTATTCTATCAATCGTGAAGAGTTAACGGAAAATGTGTTAAAGACAGGAGCTATAGAAGCTGATGGCTTGATTGCGAAAGATTTAGTAAGTAATAGCGATGGAACAGACTTTAGAGATATTGCTGGTGATTATACGGAATATGATCCTGATAAAGCGAGTGAATATTATAAAAAGGCTGTAGAAGAATTAGGGAAAGATGCAGTCATTGAAATTATGTATGATGATGCATCTGATTCTAGTAAGGTTGCAACAACTTTAGAACAAATGATTACAGAATGCTGTGATGGTATTACGGTTACTCTTTCTTCTAATCCTAAAAAGACACGAATCTCAAAGATGTTAGAACATGATTTCTCTATTGGTCTAACAAGATGGGTGCCAGATTATGCAGATCCACAATCTTATTTGGATATTATGATGTCTACAGCTTCTATGAACTTTGGCTCTTATAGTAATGAAGAATTTGATGCATTAGAAATCAAAGCGACTAGAGGTGAGGATACTACAGATGTTGATAAACGTTTTGATGACTTGGTAGAAGCAGAAAGAATTTTGATAGAAGAAGACCAAGGAATTATACCTCTTTATCAAGAAGGTGGAGCAGTTCTTGTGAATCCAGATGTAACGGGTTATATTCCGCTTGTATTAGGTACTGGAACTTGGAGACATATGACAAAGAAATAGGAGTTTGATTATGAAATTTGACGTAAATAAATATAGACATCATTATTGGTTTCAAAAAATCAATGAAGTTCCTAGAGCTTCCTTTAATGAAAAAGGTATTAGTGATTTTATTTGCGAATTCGCAAAAGAACATGATTTAAAATACAGACAAGATGAAGCTTACAATGTGTTTGTATTTAAATCAGCATCAAAAGGTGCAGAAAAAGCTTCTCCATTGATTCTTCAAGCGCATATGGATATGGTTCCCGCAAAGAGGCCTGGTTCTAAACACGATTTTGAAAAAGATCCAATTGAACTTGTAGAAAAAGATGGATGGCTTTACGCAAAAGATACTACACTTGGGGCTGATGATGGTCTTGGTGTAGCGTATATGCTTACGATTTTAGAAGATGACAGTATTTCTCATCCTGCTTTAGAATGTATTTTTACAGTACAAGAAGAAGTTGGACTGGGTGGTGCTCTTGCGATGAAATCAGAAGATATTCAAGCGGATAGAATGATTAGTTTGGATAGTATGAATAATGATGTTGCGGATCTATGTTGTGCAGGTGGTTGTTATATTAACGCAAAGAAAACAATGAATATGTGTGAAAATTCATCCTCAACATATCAATTACACATTGGTGGATTACAAGGTGGACATTCTGGTGCTGATATTCACTTAGAAAAAGGGAACGCAAATGTAATCGCAGTTAGAATTCTAAAAGAAGTAATGGAAGTTGGTGCGGATATTCATTTTGTAAGTATGAATTGTGAATCTAGATCCAATGCAATACCACCTGAAACAGATATCATTTTCACTTCTAATACAGATCAAACTGAATTAGAAAAGAAAATATCTGAAAGCAGTGCTTGCATCAAAGAAGAATTAAAGTCTAGTGATCCAAATTATGAATTTACATTGACTTTAACTGAAAATACAAAGGAATGTGCTGATTATAAATCAACAGAAGAATTATTGAATTTCATGTATATTTGTCCAAATGGTTTTCAACATAAATCTATGGCGATTGAAGGATTAACAGTAACTTCATTGAATCTAGGAGCGATTTCAACAAAAGATAACACAATATCCATTCAATATTTTGTTAGAAGTATGTTTGAATCAGCTGTTAAAGATATCGCAAATAAAATTAAAATATGTGCGAATGTATTTGGATTAGAATATCAGACAAGTGATTTCTTTCCTGGATGGGAATATGAAGAAATATCTCCAATTCGTGATAAGTTCGCTAAAGCACTAGAAAATCATGGGAAAACGTTAAAGAAAGTTGCGGAACATGGTGGATTAGAAGTTGGTGTATTCTCTGCTTTACATCCTGGTTTGGATATTACAACAGTTGGTGCTGTTTGTGAATATTTCCATACTTTTGATGAGAGATTGAACATTGAATCATTTAATCTAGGCATAGAAATATTAAAAGATATTTTAGAACAATGTACGAAGGACTAAGTAAAAGAGTATGACATACTATACAGTCATACTCTTTTATTGAGCTAATTTTACTTTTCGAAATAACAGATCATATGCGTAAAATGGAACTGCATAAAATTCAGCAGAATTATTGAAAGCTTTTGAAGTAATTAATATCAAGTAATCTTCACCAATTTCCACAAACATGTCATCTGTCAGCCATTTTACTGGGAATACTTTTTCAGGAGGTCCATTTTTATCATACGTATATCCTTGATGAATCCTGAAAATCATCTCATCTTTGTTAAACCAACTAATGTGCTCGTTGTATTTATAAAAATTTGTTTTAATGCGATGATCATCTAGTATTTCTACAAAATGTCTTGGATTCCAAGTTCCTGGTTCTACCTCAACACGATTTCTCTTTTCATCTAATAATGCTTCGAAATAATATTTCCCAATATATTCATCTTTAAAACTATCCGTATACATAAGTTTTACCTACATCACAAATAATTGATCCAACAATATATTTTCCTGCTATTGTTATATGTCCATGTGATGGTTTGCAAATGGACATCGCTTTAGCTAGAAAATAAGATTGATGATTATTAAACATATTAAAATTGATAAAAAATTTTTGATCTTCATAAAATCACTGCTTTTTCTTAATATTGTATTTTTTCTATACGATATACAATCATTTATTACAAATTATTTTTTAGTTCATTTTATACAAATATCAATCAATGAAGAAAGAATTGGTGTTAGCTTTTTCTCTTTGTGATAAACAATATAATAGTTTCTTTTTAAAGAGGTGTGATAGATTTCTAAAGCAGTGATACGATGCGTTTTGACTTCAGAATTGCACATTTTCTTTGGGAGAATTGTAATCCCTAATCCTTCTTCTACAGCACGTAATAAAGCGTGTGTACTTCTACTTTGCCAGATTGTATTTACATGAACGTTTTGTTCTGTAAATAATTGGTCGAGGTATTGCCGTACAGCGCTACCTTGTTCACGATGTAGGAATGGATAGCTTTCTAAATCTTTTAAAGTTACTTTTTTGTTCTTTGTAAGAGGATGATTGTTTGGTACAAGAAGAATTAATTCGTCAGAATCAAAAATGATAGATGTTAAATCATTGTTTATGACATCATTTTCAATTAATGCGATGTCTAATTGATTTGATAGTAAGGCTTGTTGTAAAGATGCTCCATTACTTACAGTTACTTCTGCTTGTACTTTCTCATTTCCTTTTTGGAATTGTTTGATGAAAGATGGTAAAAGTGTATTGGAAATCGTGACAGTGGAACCAATACGAATCTTTTCTTTTCTTGTTTCCATGGATTGATTCATAGCGTTATAGGAATCTAATACTTGAAGAGCGTGTGTATATAGAATGTCTGCACTTTCTGTTGGAACTAATTTATGATGAAATCTTTCAAAAAGAAGTGTGTGATATTCTTTTTCTAGATCTTTGATTGTTCTAGAGATGGATGGTTGTGAACAATAAAATAGCTTTGCGGTTTCGGTGACGTTGTGATTTTCATAAATGGTTTTAAATATTTCTAGTGTATGAATTGTTGGCATCGTTTGCTCCATAAAACATATGTTATTAAATCATAACTATAATAGCATTTTATTTATGGTAAAGCGAGACGTATACTTGATGTAGAGGTGGTTAATATGGAAAAGAAAGTATCTTATTTGGAACTGTTTTGGATTATGTTACAGATATCAACATTTACCTTTGGAGGCGGTTTTGTCATTATCAGTATGATGCAAAAAAAGTTCTGTGATGAATTGCATTGGGTGAGTGAGGAAGAAGTGTTGGATATGACTGCGATTGCACAATCTGCTCCTGGTGCGCTAGCCGTAAATAGCGCAATTATTTTTGGGTATCGTATTGGTGGTGTCAAAGGAGTATTGGTATCTACATTAGCGACAATTATACCGCCACTTGTAATCATTAGCTTGATTTGTAATATCTATGATGCATTTTCTACCAACCAAATCGTTCAAACAGCTTTACAGGTAATGAGAGCTGGTGTTGCGGCAGTTATTGTTGATGTTGTCATTGATTTAGCGAAAAAAGTAATTCAAGGAAAAGATTGGATAAATATTTGTTTGATGATAGGAGCTTTCATAGCTTCGTGTTTTCTAAATATAGGTTCTATTCAAATTATTTTATTCTTTTTATGCTTAGGAATTCTTAGATATTTTTTAGAAAGAAAGAAGGCAATGTCATGATTTATTTAGAATTGTTTTTGGTGTATTTACAAATTGGAGCGCTTGCGTTTGGTGGGGGATATGCTGCAATGCCTTTGATACAAACCTTGGTTGTGAATGGTAAACATTGGTTAACAATGAGTGAGTTTGCAGATCTCACAACAATTGCGGAAATGACACCAGGACCTATTGCGGTGAATTCAGCAACTTTCGTGGGACAAAAAATGGCTGGTTTTCCTGGTGCGGTCGTTTGTACGTTAGGTTGCATCTTACCATCTTTAGTTATTGTTTTGATATTGGCATATGTTTATGAGAAGTTTTCGAATTTAGAAGTTGTAAAAACAGTGCTTTCTCAAATGCGACCTGCAGTGGTTGCGATGATTGCTTCAGCTGGTTTAACAATACTATTATTAGCTTTCTTTGGAACATCCACATTTTCAGAAATTACTTTTTCTTCTATTCATTCAATAGAGGTTTGCTTGTTTGGTGGTTGCTTGATCTTATTACGTTTAAAAAAGATTGGTCCAATTTCGGCTATTTTCCTTAGCGCTATTGTAGGAACCGTTCTTTCCATGTTATAAAATTAGAAAATAAGAAAAGAGGTGTTGGAATGTTAAAGAAAATCATT
>CAVHRL010000092.1:0-6640 GCA_963638375.1 Lachnospiraceae bacterium | reverse complement strand
CTTCTAAACCAAATACAAGTGATTCATCTAATGTAATGGAATTATCCATCATATTAGGAATATCATGCATAGGAATTGTATTCTTTACAATTTTCAGAAAGAAAAAAGCATAAAAAAAGAAAGTAGTCAGCGATGACTACTTTTCATATGAGTTGATATTTTTTCCATTTTTGACTTTTGATACGCATGATAAATAATACTGCACGTGTGCACCAATCCATACACATTGCTAGAGCGATACCAATAACTCCAAGTTGAAATAAATACGCAAGTATATAAGAGAATACTAATCTTACACAAATTGTTGCGAATATTGAAACGTACATTGTATATTTCACATCACCTGTAGCTCTCAAACCGCTTCCAATACAGTTAAAAGGTGAAACAAAAGCACAGAATAGATTGTGAATCATAACTAAAGTAAATGTTAATGATTTCGCTTCTTGAGAAATACCAGTGAAATTCAAAAGTGATGGTGTTGCGAAAAGTGTGATTGCACACCAAATCGTTGAAATACCCATCGTAATTTTTGTGAGATGAGAGAAATAGTATTCTGCTTCATCAATCTTTTTAGCTCCCATCGTTTGTCCGATAACTGTAATATAGACTGGGTTCATTGCTTGCCCAGCTAGTGCAGCGAGTGACCAAATAGATTGTGCTACGCCATTTGCGGCAATTTGATATGTTCCAAATAAAGCGACAATAGAAGATAAAGCTACTTTCACGATTTGGAATACTGCACCTTCTAATGAGTTTGGTATCGCAATATGCATAATACTTTGAATGAGTTTTGTATCTAATGTAAAGATATCTTTTAGTTGGTAATGTACTTCATTTCCTTTTTTACTACATAAACATGTAATGATGCATGCCGAAAATACGTAAGAAAAGAACGTAGGCCAAGCGACACCCGCAACACCCATCTTTAAAATAAATACACCAATATAGTTTCCAACAACATTAATTAAGTTGGAAAGAAGAGAAACATACATTGTTACTTTTGTTTTACCAATAGAACGAAAAGCAGATGCACCAGCATTATAAATCGCTAAAGCTGGATAAGATAAGGATGTAATTGTTAAGTATGTTAAACAAGAATCCATAACAGCTGCATCAACTTTTCCAAAAACTAAAGAAAGCATTTGTGTTTTAAATAGTAAAACAAGTAATAGTATTCCAATGGATACTAATGTAGAGAATGTTAGTAGCTGTGAAGCTGCCTTATTTGCGTTATCTGTATCCTCTTTTCCTAAGTATTGAGAAATGATGACTGCTCCACCAGAAGCAAGTGCTGTAAAAATATAAATGAATATTGTATTAAAGTTGTTTACTAAAGATACACCAGATACAGCATCTTCTCCTGCATGTGAAACCATAAATGTATCAGCCATTCCTACAACTAAAATCAATAATTGTTCGAATAATAATGGAACAATCATTTTTCTTAGATCTGTATTTGAAAACATACGATTCATATTAACCTCCCTAAATAATTCTAATTATTAGTTTAATGAATCGTATGTTATAAACAATTTGAATATTAAATAATTATGATTGATTTTACTTATACATGAAGTTGAGAGAATATATTCTTGAATTCATCATGAATGACTAGATCTGCAGAATTATCATATGGTGTTTGATCACGATTGATTAATATTAAATTCTTTCCGTAGAAATATCGTAGTAATCCTGCAGCAGGATAAACAACTAAACTTGTTCCTAAAACAATCATTGTATCTGCGGATTGGATTGCGGCAATTGCACCTGATAAAACAGATTCACTTAATCCTTCTTCATATAACACAACATCTGGTTTTATGATACCTCCACAACTACATCTAGGAACACCTTGGCTATTTTGTACATATTCAACAGGGTAGTAGTGATTACATTTCTCACAATAGTTTCTTAATACAGAGCCATGTATTTCATATACTTTTTTACTTCCTGCAGCTTGATGTAATCCATCAATATTTTGTGTTACAACTCCTAAACTCTTTCCTTTTTTTTCGCATTCTGCGATAAATTGATGAACACTATTTGGTTTTGCTTCTAGATGCAACATCTTATCTTTGTAGAAACGAAAGAATTCTTCTGGATTTTCTTCAAAATAATGATGTGAGATGATTTCTTCTGGTGGTAATGCATACTTTTGATGATAAAGTCCATCTTGGCTTCTAAAGTCTGGAATGCCACTATCTGTAGATACACCAGCACCAGTAAAGAATACGATGTGCTTAGATGTATCAATGATATTTTGTAGTTGTTGTATTTTGTCTTGTTGTGTCATATTATTCTCCATATGTTTCTTTTAAATAACTTGCGATAGTAACCATTTCATCAATCAGACTTTGTGGTTCTATGACTTTTATTTGTTTATAGTATAATACTAACCAACTTGTTAATGTTGGTGTAATTGTTGTTTTGATGCTGATGATTTTTTTTTGTTCTGTTGATCCTTTTCTTAGAATGAAATTTTGATCACCAAATTCTTCAAATACTTTATTTTCAATAGAAGAATCTATTTGTAAAGTTATCGTAGAAGCATTTCCGTGATACATATTCATACTTGTTCGCATATGATCTTCAATAGAAAATTGAACAGGTGTATCTTTTTCGTCAGTAATATGAAGCTGATCCATTTTATCTAATCGATAATTAGTGAATGATTGATGATTGTGATCATAGAATACACAATAGTATTTTGCGTTATTACTTACAATTGCGTAAGGTGTTAAATGATAAATCTTTTTATTTTTTCGATATCTTCTTTTTTTATCAAATGTTAAATCATAGTATTGAAATTCTACCGCATAGCAGGAAGAAATCGCTGGTAATAATATTTCAATGTTTTTAAGGAACTCATCATTATCTGTTTTAGATGGTGAAACATAACAATCAGGTAATAGTTTTCTTTGATGAATACTTAAAGTAGATTTGATTTTTTTGATTAATTGATTACTTTCAGTTTGAGAGAAAGCAGGTGAAGAAGATATATGTTCAATCAGTACTAAAGCTTCGCTATTTGAAAAAGAATGTTCTAAATAATAACCGTGACCTTTTCCTATACGCACATGATGAATATCAAGACCCATCTTTTTTAAAGCTTCTAAACTTTGATAGATCATTCTACGATGTGCATCGATTTCTTGTGCTTGTAGTTCTGCGATTAAATCTGGCGTGGAAATTGGATGTTCTTTATCTGTTTGTTTTGTTAAAAGATTGTATAACGCAATCATTGTTTCGTATTGTTTTGCTGTTTCCATTTTTTTCTCTCTCACTTTTTCTTTATTGTACCTTTTTTGGTACAGTAAAACTAGTACAAAAATATAAAATACATGTACTGGAGGAACAGTATATGAAAAAAAGCGATGCATTTTTATTGAATCATACATTAGTGATTGCGGGATTTGTTTGTAGTTTAAATGAAAGAGAAAAGTTAGGAATGGTATTAGGAATGATAGCGATTCTTTTTTCACAATATTCTTTGAGTCAGAATGTGTTAAAAAAAGATTGGATTAAAATTATAGTTTTGTCTTTTGTAGAGCTTCTATTTGGAGAAATTACACGATTAACATATTTTTATCCTTCTATTTATTTTTTGTCATTAGCTTCTTTGATCGTAGCTTTTACTTGGAATCACGCAGGTTATAAGGCAAAGAGATATGGTATGAAATGGTTAAGTATCGTAGGAATTGTATTTTTCATGTCATCTTTGATTATGCCATATCAAAGATTTGGAGTACTCAATACTTTGTATATTGTGATTGCGATATTTTTACCATCTAATATTTTATATTTTATTAATCAGTGTTCGTATAATTACAAGGTTAATCATAGAAAAGAAAATTTGACTGTTGTAAAATATTAATCATGACAGATTGGTTAGTGCGTACATTTGTTCATGATTATAAGAATATTCATGATGAAAAAGTTAGATTTACATATGGGGTGATGACAACAATTGTTGGAATATTCTGTAATGTTTTCTTATGTGTAATCAAAGTTGTATCTGGAATGATGATTCATTCGGTTAGTATTATCTCAGATGGATTTAATAACTTATCAGATAGCTTAACATGTTTGATTACTTTAGTAGGGTATAAGGTGGCGAATAAACCTGCAGATGAGGAACATCCATATGGTCATGGAAGGATGGAGTACTTAGTTTCTTTTATCTCTTGTATCATTATTTTTGTGGTTATATTTGAACTATTCCAAGAAAGTGTATTGAAAATCATTCATCCAAATGTAATTGTTTTTAACAATGTATTATTTTTATTGTTATTATCATCTATCTTGGTGAAGATATGGATGTCTTTCTTTAATAAAAAGCTTGGTGATTTGTTAAATAATTTAGCTATGAAAACTGCATCACAAGATGCGAAAAATGATGTATTTACTACTTTATTATCTATCATTGCGATGGTGTTATCTTGTGCATATCCTAATATTCCATTTGATGGCATTGCCGGTGTTTTACTATCAACATTTTTATTTTATTCTGCATATGGGATGGCAAAAGAAATTACAGGAGCTATCTTAGGAAACCCAATTGAGGCAAGCGTCGCTCAAGAAATAGAACAAGAATTGTTAAGTCATCCAGATATCAAAGGTGTTCATGATTTAATGATTCATGACTATGGTCCGAATACACATTATGGAAGTGCACATTGTGAAATGGATTCAGATATGGATTTTATGAAAGCTCATGAAATCGTAGATAAAGCAGAAAGAAATATATTAAAGAAATATCATGTACAAATGGCATTGCATATGGATCCATTAGAGAAAGATACACCACGTTCTTTAGCGTGTAAAAAGCTTATCTTAGATACGTTAAAAGAAATTGATCAAGATTGTAGTATGCATGATTTAAGAATTGTTCCTGGAAAAGAACATTTGAATTTATTTTTTGATGTTGTTGTGCCTTTTTCTTGTTCTTATACAAAAGAACAAATATTAGATGCAGTAAATCATGCTTTTGAAAATGAAGATTATCAAGCTCATATACACATTACATTTGAACATGGATTTATTGCGAAGGAGACAAGTCAACATGAGCAAAATTAAATCAAATCTTTTATTAGCTTTAGCTGCATTTATATGGGGAATTGCTTTTGTAGCTCAAAGCGTTAGTATGGATCATATAGGTCCATGGACTTTTACTTGTATCCGTAATTTTATCGCCGCAGCAACTTTATATATTTTGATGCCGATTTTAAATAAATTGACTAAAAGTGAAGAAAAAACAGTAAATAAAAAACAAATGTGGATTGGTGGGATTTGTTGTGGAATTGCTTTAGCGGTTGCTTCCATGTTTCAACAAACAGGTATTATTTATACAACAGTAGGAAAAGCTGGTTTTTTAACAGCACTCTATACAGTGATTGTTCCAGTTTTATCTTTATTTTTAGGAAAAAAGTCTAAGTGGAATGTTTATGTTTCAGTTGGTATTTCAATCGTTGGAATGTATTTTCTTTGTATGAATGAGGATTTTTCGATTGCATATGGAGATGTATTAGTGTTGATTTGTGCATTGATGTTTGCTTTTCATATTATGATTGTAGATCGTTTTGTGAAGGAAATAGATGGTATTAAATTGAGTTGTATTCAATTTTTAACAGCAGGTTTATTTTGTTTGCTTCCAATGGTTGTATTAGAAAAACCAAATTTAACAAGTATTTTGGAAGCTATAGTACCTATTTTGTACGCAGGTGTTTTATCTAGTGGTGCTGGATATACATTACAAATTGTAGGGCAAAAAGGTGCAGATCCTTCGATTGCGGGTATGATATTATCATTAGAATCTGTATTTGCCGCATTAGCTGGAACGATCTTGTTACATGAAGTATTAAGTCTAAGAGAATTATTTGGTTGTATTCTTGTATTTGGTGCAATTATCTTTTCACAAATACAGTTTCAAAAGAAATCGATGAAATAGATATGTAGCATTTAGATGCTTTGAAAGAAAATAATAATTACATAAAATTATGTAAAAACCCTCTTGAATTATGCAAAATTACATAATAGAATATGAGAGAAGAAAGGAGATAAGGCAATGCCAATGACACCCAAGGAAATGGGGAAGTTACTAAAAAAGAATGGGTATACATTCGTGGTTGAAGGCGGCAATCATACAAAGTATACAAATCCTAAAACAAAAGTGACGGTAGTTGTTCCTAGACACAAGAAAGAACTTGGAAAAGGACTAGAAAGAACAATTCTTAAAGAAGCTGGTTTGAAATAGACGTATTCTTTGAGATGCCTTAATAAATAATATGAAAAAGTTTTATCCTGCAGTATTTCATTATGAAGATGGTGAATATTGGGTAGAGTTCCCAACATTAAGAGGTTGCGTAACAGAAGGTGAAACATTTAGTGAAGCATGCTTAATGGCTGAAGATGCATTAGGTGAATGGATCGATTCACAAGAGAGTATAGGTAATGATATTCCTACACCTCTTGAAATTGAAGAAGTATTTAAAAAATATCCAAATGAAAAAGTAATCGCAATAGGTTATGATGAAGTTGATTGGAAAGAAAAACATTCTAACAAAGCTGTAAGAAAGACAGTATCAATTCCTGAATGGCTAGATAAGAAAGCAACGAAAGAAGGTTTGAGTTTATCTAAAGT
>CAVHRL010000091.1:0-6715 GCA_963638375.1 Lachnospiraceae bacterium | reverse complement strand
TTGCGAAACAGATGTTATTAGATTATGAACCGATAGATAAAATTGTAAAATATACTGGATTAACTAAAGAGTCGATAACAAAATTAATGAAATAATTCTTAATTGGATTAAATAACAATCTTCTTAAATTCAAAGAGTAAATGTTCTGAAGCAAAGTTAAAAGGATTCTTAGAATTCATAGATTGTAATAAAGCTACAGATACATTCTCACAATTACTTAAAGATACAGTAGAAAAGACCAAAGAAGATGAAGAGGTGAAAAAGAGTTACATGTTGATGAAAGACTATGTAAGAGATCTATATGCCGAAGAGTTCAAAGAAGCTGAAAAGAAGTCAAGAGAAGAAGGAAAAGCTGAAGAAAAACTATCTTTTGCGAAACAAATGCTAAGTAAGAAATATCCTATTGAAGAGATTTAAAGTTTTACTGGATTGTCAAAAGAAGAGATACCAAAACTAACATATTAATTTCCGATAAAAACCAGATAAAAAAGACACATTACTGTGTCTTTTCATTTGCAATTGTGAATCAAGTTAATTCGTTTTCTTACTTAGCCATTGCAGCTACTTCTGCTGCAAAGTTTTCTTCTTTCTTTTCAATACCTTCACCAACAGTGTACTTAACGAAGCTTAATACTTCAGCACCGTTGCTCTTTAGATATTGACCGCACTTTTGATCAGCATCTAAGAAATATTCCTGATCAACTAAGCACATGTCTTGTAAAGACTTAGATACTCTACCTTCGATGATACCTGCTTTAACCTTTTCTGGTTTTCCAGCAAGCTTTTCATCCTTAGCAAGTAATTCTTCTTGGATAGAACGTTCATGTTCTACTACTTCTTGAGGCATATCATTTCTGCTTACATATGTAGGATTCATAGAAGCAACTTGCATTGCCATATTCTTAGCAACTTGAGCATCTCCACCCTTTGTAACTGTAACAGCAACGATTCTACCACCTTGGTGTGTATAAGAACCGAAGAATTCATCATCATTCTTTGTAACGATTTCAAATCTTCTTAATGTAATCTTTTCACCAATAGTAGCTACTGCATTAACGAAAGTATCATTTAATGTACCTTCTTCTGTTGATAAAGCTAAAGCTTCTTCAACATTCTTTGCATCAGAAGCAAGAATTGTCTTTGCAGTTGTATCTAATAAAGCTAAGAACTTATCGTTCTTTGCAACGAAGTCTGTTTCAGAGTTAACTTCTAAGATAACAGCCTTGTTACCATCGATCATAACTTTACCAAGACCTTCAGCAGCGATTCTGCCTTCCTTCTTAGCAGCCTTAGCAAGACCATTTTCTCTTAACCAGTCTACAGCTTTCTTGATGTCACCGTCAGTAGCTTCTAAAGCTTTCTTACAGTCCATCATTCCAGCAGCAGTTAAATCTCTTAATTCTTTAACTAACTTAGCTGTAACTGCCATCTTATTCAGCCTCCTCAGCCTTAACTTCTGTATCAGCTACAGGAGCATCAGCCTTAGCGATATTGTTACGGTTGTCGTTTCTCTTGAATACACGTCTTTCACCATTATAAGTGCCACGTCTTGCATTCAATTGAGCTCTCTTTTCTTCATACTTAGCTCTTCTACGTCTTTCGTATTCAGCAGCATCTTCTTCAACCTTCTTGATTACATCCTTCATTGTGATATCAGCTTCTTCTTCACCTTCAGCAATGTTTTCAATTGGTAAGTTCTTACCTTCACAAATAGCATCAGCTAATACGCTAACTAATAACTTGATAGAACGTACAGCGTCATCATTTGCAGGGATTGGGAAGTCAACGCTTCTTGGATCAGCATTTGTATCAATTAAAGCGAATACAGGAATTCCTAACTTCTTAGCTTCTGCTACTGCATTGTGTTCTTCTAATGGATCCACAACAAATAAAGCATCAGGAAGTTTCTTCATTTCCTTGATACCACCAAGGAAGTTTTCAAGCTTTTCTTTGTTCTTAAGCATTAAAGCTTGTTCTTTCTTTGTGTATACAGAAATTGTTCCATTTGCTTCCATTTCTTCAATATCAACTAATTTCTTGATTGACTTTTGAATAGTTCTGAAGTTTGTTAATGTTCCACCTAACCATCTTTGGTTAACATAGAAAGAACCAGAACGAATAGCTTCTTCTAAGATTGTAGCTTGTGCTTGTTTCTTAGTACCTACGAATAAAATCTTTCCGCCATCTTCTGTAATCTTCTTGAATGCATTATATGCAGCGTCAAGTTTTTCTTGTGTCTTGTTTAAGTCAATAATATAGACACCATTCTTAGCAGTATAGATATACTGCTTCATATTTGGATTCCACTTACGTGTTTGGTGACCAAAGTGAACTCCATTTTCGAGCATTTTTCTCAATGTTACAACAGCCATTTCTTTTATTTACCTCACTTTCCGTTGTTACCGCCACAGGTTCTAACACTATCAATACATAAAGATGTACACGGGATAATGAATCCCCTGTGTGAGAAGTCATCTTATGCACCATAAAAAATGCAAAAAGATGCCGAGAAATATACTACCACGACACCTTTTCTTTTACAATAACAAAATAAAGAATCTTGCATAAATATACAAGATTCTCCATTCTTTCTTATAAATCAAACAACATATCTTCGTATGTTGGGAGTTTGTAGTAGCACTTAGAAGCAATTTCTTCATATGCATCTACAGATTCTCTAACTTCTTGCATGAGTGGAACAAGTTCATATCTTGTTCTATAACCCTTTTCATAAGAATCCTTTTCTTCTCCAACAGAATCATGTGCTTTTTCAAGTTTCACAAGAGATGTATCTAATGCATCAATAAGTTCAGCTAACTTCTTACTTCTCTTTGTTAAGTAAGCCGGAGCATCTTCACCTGCAGCTTTAGCGTAGAAATCATATTCTTTGCACATAGCAGGTAATACATCACGCTTTGCCATCGCAATCAAAGTCTTTACTTCAATTTCTTTGATATTGACATATTCTTCTTCAAGAATCGTTTCATTAGCCATCAACTCTGTCTTTGTATAAACACCTAAGCCAGTAAAGAGTTTAACGACTTCAGGATCCTTCAATGCTTGTGTTGCTTCAATAAAGCTCTTTACATTTGGTAATCCTCTACGTTCAGCTTCTTTTACCCATTCATCAGAATAACCATCACCAGAGAATAATACTTTCTTATGTTTCTTGATGATCTTCTTACAGAGTTCTAAAGCTTTAGAACGAACTTCTTCAACTGTCTTGCAATCATCTAATTCTTCAGAAATCTTCTTCAAAGACTTCGCAACGATTGTATTTAATACTGTATTAGCGAAAGAAGCATTCATACTAGATCCAAGCATTCTGAATTCAAACTTGTTACCAGTGAAAGCGACAGGTGAAGTTCTGTTTCTATCCGTGTTGTCATGAGGGATATAGGAAATGTTTTTGACTGGTTCAAAGACAGAATCAGACACTTCGCCTTCCTTCTTACGCTTTCCAGAATGGAGGCCATAAAGAATATCTTCAATATAGCTTCCGAGGTATATCGAAATAATTGCTGGTGGAGCTTCATTAGCACCTAAACGGAAATCGTTACCAGCGGAACTAGCCGCAAGTCTTAATAAGACTGGGTATGTATCAACTGCTTCAATAAATGCACATATAAATGTGAGGAAGCGGATATTATCCATTGGTTTTTTACCTGGATCAAATAAGTTCTGACCATCGTCTGTAACAATAGAATAGTTGTTATGTTTACCAGAACCATTGATTCCATCAAATGGCTTTTCATGTAGTAAGCAAGCAAATCCATGTTTTTCTGCTGTCTTCTTTAATACATCCATGATCAATAGGTTTTGATCTACAGCGATATTACCACCAGAGAATACTGGAGCAATTTCAAACTGTGCTGGAGCAACTTCATTATGTTCAGTCTTAGCATAAATACCTAACTTCCATAATTCTTCATTCACTTCTTTCATGAATGCTTTAACTCGTGTTGGAATTGCACCAAAATAGTGATCATCTAATTCCTGTCCCTTTGTAGCAGGAGCACCAAATAATGTTCTTCCACAAAGTTTCAAATCTACACGAGAATCAAAATATTTTTTATCAATCAAGAAATATTCTTGTTCAAGACCAACTGAAATATCACAACTCTTAACTTTCTTATCACCTAATTTATTAACTACTTTCGTGGCGTATTTGCTTAATACTTCAAGTGATTTCAATAGTGGTTCTTTTCTATCCAATGCTTCACCATTGTAAGAAACAAACACTGTTGGAATACATAAAACACCTTCTTTAATAAATACTGGTGATGTTACATCCCAATAAGTGTAGCCTCTAGCTTCGAACGTAGCTCTTAATCCACCTGATGGGAATGAAGATGCATCAGGTTCACCCTTGATCAACATCTTTCCAGAGAATCTAGCGATTGGTTCTCCATCAGCACCCGGTTCTACAAATGCATCATGTTTTTCAGCTGTACCACCTGTTAAAGGTTGAAACCAGTGTGTAAAGTGTGTTGCACCATGTTCCATTGCCCATCGTTTCATTGCGTGTGCGATTGCATCTGCAGTTGGACGATCGAGTTGTGTTTCTGAAGCGATTGTCTTCTTCCATGCATCATACACTGGTGAAGGAAGTCTTTCTTCCATTTCAACTTCTGTAAATACGAGTGATCCGAATTCTTCAAATGGTCTTTCCATAATTCTTTAATCTCCTTTTTCCTATATAGCATCTGTTCTTAAACAGTTATGCCCTTTTAAAATGCGCTTGCCCCATAGTTAGATAAATAACGTGCGCTAGGGTCATTTACATCACAACCCTGCCATTCTTTATTTGGCATCCAATAATCTGAAATCATTTGATCCATGTTTGGATAGAATCTTGTAAAGATTTCACGATATAACAAACTTTCTTTTGTGAAAGGTGTTTTCCAAGTAAACTCTTTTCTCTTTTCTTCATATGATTTTTCATCATATTGTTTTTCAGCATATGCCTTTAAATCATTTACGAGAGAATGTCCTACCGCATCAGAGAATGCAGCTTTATCTCTAAATAGAATTTCTTCAGGTAGTAATCCATCATCTTTAAATGCAGCTCTGAGTAAATATTTACCCATGTTATGATTGTTCATTTTGATGCTTGGATCCAGATCCATAACATATCTAACAAAAGCTAAATCGCCAAATGGAACTCTTCCTTCCATAGAATTAGAAGAAATACAACGATCTGCACGAAGAACATCATATTCATATAATTCCTTCACTCTCTTTTCTGCTTCCTTTTGAAAAGCTTCAGGACTAGGTGCAAAGTCTGTATATTTATAACCAAACAATTCATCACTCACTTCACCTGTCATAAGAACTTTGATATCTGTTGTTTCATGAATTTTCTTACACAATAGATACATTCCCATAGAAGCACGAATCGTTGTAATATCCCATGTTCCTAGGATATGAATGACTACATCTAAGGCTTCTAACACATCTTGTTCTGTAATAATGAATTCTGTATGTTCACTTCCAATAAAATCAGCAACTTTTCTAGCATATTTTAAATCAATTGCATCTGTTTCCATTCCAATTGAGAATGTACGAATTGGTTTATCAGAGTGTTTAGCAGCAATGGCACAAACAAGTGAAGAATCTAAACCACCACTTAATAAATAACCACACTTTGCATCAGCATCCATTCTCTTTATAACAGCATCTATTAATAAATCATGAATGTTCTTCTGTGCTTCTTCCTCAGAAACTTTTAATGTTTGATCAGCTTCGAAGATCTTTGTATAAGCTACGAATTCACCATCCTTGTAATAACATCCAGGAGGAAATGGTGTAACCTCATCTGCAATTGTCATTAATGCAGCTGCAGTAGATGCAAAGCAAATCTTATGATCTTCTGTATATCCATAAAACAATGGACGAATACCAATTGGATCCCTTGCCGCAATCCAACCAGTTTTTTCAGAATACATAGCCAATGCATATTCCGCATCTAACTTAGCGAACATGTCTGTTCCATATTCTTCAAATAAAGGAATCAACAACTCACAATCACTATCTGATACAAATGTATATTTCTTTTCTAACTCTTTTTTTGTTTTACGGAAATCATATAATTCACCATTACATACAACAGAGAATCCATCTCTCATAAATGGTTGCATGCCATCATCGCTCAAATCCATAATAGAAAGTCTCGCAAAGCCCATCAATCCTTCACCAGTATCAAATACTCTAGAAGCATCAGGTCCTCTATCATACAATCTCGCTAAACCTTCTTTAAATTTCTTTTCATCTGTTTTTTTATCTGTAGAAACAATTAAACCGCACATATTCTTACCTCCCTCATAGTGAAAACATGTTTAAAGAAAAAAGCAGTCACTCCATCCATAGTATTCATACATGGGACGAAGGACTGCCAAGTCTCCGCGGTGCCACCCAGATTACTAACCTATTGATTAGTCGCTTAGTCTCCGATCAATTTTAATCGGGGTCAGTGATAACGGTCTGCTTCCGGCGAAGTCTACTCATACATTTTCGATTCGCAGCTGTTCAGGTGTTCTTTCATAGAGAGCATATCATGAAGTTTCCACTATCCTTCACTCACTAAAGACTGTTTCCTCTGTTACTTTTCCTGGTCTTTGCTTGATGCATTAGTTATACGCCAACGCAAAAAGCTTGTCTATGATTTTTTCAGAAATATTTTAAAAATTTTCAATAATTTAATGAAAATTATTTC
>CAVHRL010000090.1:0-6719 GCA_963638375.1 Lachnospiraceae bacterium | reverse complement strand
AAATAGTGTAAAAATAGTGAAATAATAGTGGATTTTTCACGAGCACAATTTTTTTTGCTTTCCGGCAATCTTAACCAACAAGAACCATTTTGGAATGTAGTAAAAGAAGTTGGGCGAAACATGTTATAATTTTTTAGCTAAAAGCTGAAAGGGAAATCTATGGAAGATACATTGTTAAAAGGGAAATCTAACAATATAGAATATAAAGTAGAGATTCCTAATGATAAAAAGAAATTTTTAAAAACGGTTGTTGCTTTTACGAATGGGAATGGTGGACAACTTGTTTTTGGTGTTGATGATAAAACAAATAAAGTAATTGGAATTGATAGAGAGAATCTTTTTAAAGATATGGATGCCATTACAGATTCTATCTTTGAAGCGTGTGAGCCAAAGATTTTACCAGATTTATCTTTAAGAACGATAGATGATAAAACAGTTATTGTTGTAAATATATTGTCTGGTTCTTACAAACCATATTTTTTAAAGCCAGAAGGTGTTGTAGAAGGGACTTATATTCGCGTATCTGCTACACCAAGACGAGCAGAGTGGCATATATTACAAGAGTTGATATTAGAAGGACAAAATCAATTTTATGATCAACAGATTGTGAATGATTTAGAAATTAGTGATGAAGATATAAACAATTTTTGTGATTCTTTAAAACGAGGTGCGTTAAAAAATATTCTAAATGAAGAAGAAAAAAAGAATGTAAAAGATGTTGATAAGAATGTATTGATTTCCTGGGGAATATTAAAAGAAAAAGATCATAAAATATATCCAACAAATGCATATGCCTTATTAACAGGACAAGCTACACATCAACCTATCATTCAATGTGGTGTTTTTAAAGGGACTACAAGAGCGTATTTTGTTGATAGAAGAGAATTTTCAGGAACACTACAGGAACTTGTAGAAAAAGCATATCAATATGTTTTAGAAAAAATAAACATGGGTATGAGAATTGAAGGGATTTATAGACAAGATGTTTATGAGTTGCCAATTGCAAGTATTCGAGAATTGATTGCGAATGCATTGGTTCATAGAAGTTATTTGGATTCTGGGAACATACAAGTATGTTTGTTTGATGATCGTTTAGAAGTTACTTCTCCAGGCTCGCTCTTGAATTCTGTTTCTTTAGAAAAAGTAAAAGAAGGATATTCGAAACTGAGAAATCCAGCAATCGCTACGGCATTTTCTTATATGCATATTATTGAAAAGTGGGGTACTGGAATTCCAAGAATGATGAAAGCTTGTAAGGAAATGGGACTGCTACAGCCGCAAATCATAAATGAGGCTGGGGACTTCAGGGTTAATATGTATCGGGCTAAAACTACCCAAACTACCCAAACTTTTCAAACAGAGTTGCAAAATATAGAAGATTCTTTAATCCGGATGATAGAAAAATATCCTAGATATTCATAGGCTGAATATGCGGAAGCTTTACAATGTAGTAAGGATCTAGTGAAATACTATTTGAAAAAATTGAAGAATTCTGGAAGAATTGGTACAAGTCATAGAGGCTATTGGAAGATTAAGAGGTAAGAGGATATGCCTACAAAGAAATATAAAACATTAGAAGAAATTAAAAATGAATTGTTAGAGAAATCTAAGAAGAATGAAGAAATCACAGATAAAGAAGTCATGGATCTTGCGGTGAAAAATCATTTAAGTGAGAATGAGGAAGAAGAATTATTCAATTGGATGCAAGAGAGTGATGATATTCTTTTATCTAGTGAAGATCTATTAGATGAAGATGAAGAAGAAATAGAAGAAGAGGAAGAAACTGAGGAATCTGAAGAAAATACAGATGAACCTGATCGTAAGAAATCTTCTGATTCTATGAAAGCTTATCTTCAAGAGATTGGTGCAGTGGATCGTTTGACACCTGAAGAAGAGTTAGAAGTTGCTAGAAGAGTTGTTCAAGGTGATGCACAAGCGAAAGAAACAATGATCAATGCGAATTTGAGATTGGTTGTTTCAATGGCTAGAAACTACGTGAATCGTGGATTGTCTTATCAAGATTTGATTCAAGAAGGTAATATGGGATTAATGAAAGCTGTAGATAAGTTTGATCCTGAAAAGGGATTCCGTTTTTCTACGTATGCTACGTGGTGGATTCGTCAATCGATGACGCGTGCGATTGCGGATCAAAGCAGAGGTATTCGTCTTCCTGTACATACAACAGAACAAATCTATAAAATCAAAAAAGTGCAGAGAGAGTTATTACAGGAATTGAATCGTGAACCTACAAATGCTGAGATTGCGGAAAAGATTCCTGAAATGGATGAAGAAAAGGTGAGTGATTTATTATCTGTTTCCATGGATACGATTTCTTTGGAATCTCCTACTGGAGATGAAGATGATGCGACTTTAGGCGATTTCATTCAAGATGAAACGATTCAAAGTCCTGAAGATGCATTTCAAAGTGAAGCACTTAGAGAACAAGTCAATAAGATGTTAAAAGAACTTCCTGAAAGAGAAGAAGCAATCGTTCGTATGCGTTTTGGATTAGATGGAACGGGTAGTGTAAAAACATTAGAAGAAGTTGGGAAGTTGTATGGAATTACAAAGGAAAGAGTTCGTCAAATTGAGGGTAAAGCAATTCGTCGTTTGAAATATGTCATTTCAACAAAACAAGAATTTAAAGATATAGAAGAGGAGTAATTCATGGACGCTGTTAGAGAAAAGTTACAAGAAATAGAAAAACAATATAATGAGATTAGTGATCAATTGATTAGTGATGAAGTCATTTCTAATCCTAGAAAGATTACAAAGTTATCTAAAGAACAAGCTAGATTGAGTGGATTTGTAGATGCATGGCATGAATTACAAGCATTGGATTCAAAAATTGATCAAGCAGAAGAAATGATGCATGAAGAAGATGAAGAATTGAAAGAAATGGCACAGATGGAATTGGATGAATGTGAGCCTGAAAGAGAAACACTTTTAGAAAAGATTCAAAAGATGTTGATTCCTAGAGATCCTGAAGATGGTAATGATGTCATTATGGAAATTCGTGGTGGTGCTGGTGGAGATGAAGGTAATATCTTCGCAGGTGACTTGTATAGAATGTATACAAGATACGCAGAAAGCAATGGTTGGAAAGTACAAGTGATGGAAGCTTCAGTATCAGAAGCTGGTGGCTTTTCTCAAATCGTTTTTTCCATTAAAGGAACAGATGTTTATAAAGCATTGAAGTGGGAATCTGGTGTTCATAGAGTGCAGCGTGTTCCTAAGACAGAAACACAGGGAAGAATTCATACATCAACTGCGACTGTTTTATGTCAACCTGAAATCGAAGAAGAAGATTTTGAATTAGATATGAGTGATTTAACATTTGAAACACATCGTGCTTCAGGTGCTGGTGGTCAGCATATCAATAAAACAGATAGTGCTGTTAGAGTAGTACATATTCCTACTGGTATTACAGTCAATTGCCAAGAAGGTAGATCACAAATTGAAAACAGAGAAACTGCGATTCGTATTATTCGAGCAAGAGTTTATGAAGAGATGCAGAGAGAAAAAGAAGAAGCTGCAGGTAAGGAAAGAAGAGCTAAGATTGGTACGGGTGATAGAAGTGAAAAGATTCGTACATACAATTATCCTCAAAATAGAGTAACGGATCATAGAATTCATTTTTCTGTAAATCATTTAGATCAAATCATGGAAGGTAAATTACAAGAAGTGATTGATGCGTTACAAACAGAAGAAGAAAAGAGAAAGTTAGAGGTTTCTGAATGACAACATTCTCTAAAATCGTAAGAGAGTATGAAAAACAATGTGATATGAAAGATATACCACAAGAAACAGTCATGGCATATCTAACAGAATTATCACAAAAAGAAAGATATGATCTTTATTTACATTATGAAGATGAGATGCCTGAAGAATTAGAATCTGAATTTAAAGCAGGTATGCAAAGAATTCTAAACTATGAACCAATGGAACATGTATTAGGATATTCATGGTTCTATGGATATAAAATGATTGTCAATGAAGATGTATTGATACCTAGACCAGAAACGGAAGAACTCTGTGCGAATATTTTAGCTAGAATGGATGAACGTTTTCCTGATAAAAAAGAAATCGTTTGTGCAGATGTAGGAACTGGTTCTGGAGCTATCGCTATTGTTTTGGCGAAAGAAGAACCTAAAGTTAAAATGATGGCTACTGATATCTCAGAAGAAGCAGTGCAAACTGCGAAAAAGAACGCAGTTAACAATGAAGCAAATATTACATTTGTGACAGGTGACATGTTACAACCACTCATTGATCTAAATATTAAATTAGATGTGTTAGTTTCTAATCCACCTTATATTCCACAAGAAGAAGTGATGGAAAAGAGTGTCATTGATTATGAACCACATGTTGCGTTATTTGGTGGTGAAGATGGATTGAAGTTCTATAAAGAAATCTTTAAGAATTGTAGAAAAGTCTTAAATGAGAAAGCATTCATGGCATTTGAAATGGGTTGGGATCAAAGAGAAAGAATGTCTAAGCTTGTAGAAGAAATGTTGCCTGGATGTAAGTATGAAATCATCAAGGACATGAATGATAAAGACAGAATGTTATTTGTGTATTTTGACTAAAAAATGAAATTAGGAAAAGGAGTCAACTATATGAATATTGTTTGTTTCCATAATCCGGATGAAGAGAATGGGTATTTGAGTAATTGGTATCTAAGTGAATTTACAATGAATGAGATAACCTTTTCTTCTATGGAACAATATATGATGTATCAAAAAGCTATATGTTTTAAGGATACAGATATCGCAAATGAAATACTTATGACAAATGATGTTTCAAAGATAAAAGAATTTGGCAGACAAGTCAAAAACTATAATGATAATTATTGGAATGGACTTCGTCAAATCATTGTTTATAAAGGATTATTAGAAAAGTTCTCTCAGAATAAAGATTTGAAAGAAAAACTCAAAGAAACACATAACAGTATCTTAGCGGAATGTGCAGTTCGAGATAGAATATGGGGCATTGGTTTATCAATGACTGATCCAAAACGATTAGAAATAGATCAATGGAATGGTCAAAACCTCCTTGGATATGCATTGATGATGGTGCGTGTGAATCTACAATAAACACAAAAAAGTCATACAACCAATAAAGGAAGTATGACTTTTTAGATGTGGCGTTGCAAAAAGCGTTGTAGAAAGCGTTGCAAAAGTGTGCAATAAAAATGTCTGATTCAACAAATGCAGAATGAATATTGACATTTGAATGATCAAAAATTAAAATTTTATTAGTTCCTACATGCGGAAGTAATAAATGTTTTGTGGGGCTTAGGAGGTGAAAAAAATGATTTTAATGAATTTAAAACTTAATAATTATATGGCTTTTAATGATTTTGAAATGAATATGTCATATCCTAAGAAAATTGTTGGAAATCAGATGGTAGAGAATCTGCAGAATCACCCTAATTTTAGATATAGAAAACTTAATATTTTGATGGGCTCTAATGCATCTGGAAAGACTTCAATTGGTAGAATGCTTATGTGCATTTTAAATTTTATTGATAGAAAAGAATACATTAGTTTGATTGGCTGTATTAATGACATTAAAAAAGATTCAACTTTTGAAATTCAAATTGTTGTTAATGATAATTTTTATAGAATATCTTCTATCATAAAAGGAAGAAAAGATGATGAAGATTATTCGAGCGAGAATTTTTTGGTTAAAGTTGAAAAGATTGAAATAAACAAAACAGATACTTATGAGAAATGCCTGGAAAGATTGAATTTAAAATCATCAAGTGATTTCAATCAGGACTATATTAGAGAACTTGAAAAAGTTGAAAAGTTGTCTTGGGCTTTTGAATTTCCAAGAGATAGTGTTAGAACAACGTCCATATATATTCCAGAAAATGAAGAGAGATATATTAGAATATTAAAGTATACACTGCAAGTTTTAGATCCATTAATTAGAGATGTTGAAAAAGTAAGTGAAGTAAAGGATACTTATGTTATTCATTTAGGAAATGACTCAATCATAATAAAGAACGGAAATATTGTTGAAGACAATAAACTTTCTAGTGGTACAAAAGAAGGAATAAGTATCGCTAATATGTACGCTGCTATTGTGTGCGGTGGATATAATTTCTTCTATTGTGATGAAAAATTTTCGTATATCCATTCAGACATAGAAAAAGCATTTTTATCCTTGATGGTTCAAAAACTTGAAGGAGATAGTCAGTTGTTTTTCACAACACATAATACAGATATTTTAGATATGGATTTTCCAAAGCATAGTTATAACTTCTTGAGGAAAGAGATATATGATGCTACTTGCTATATTTCGATTGTAAATGCAGGAGAATATGTAAAGAAAAATAGAGATTCAGTCAAAAATGCGGTTCAGAATGATTTATTCTCTTCAGCACCAATGCTTGAAAAAGTGTTTGCTTTAGAAGAAATTTAAGGAGAATTTAAAAATGAAAAACATCTATCAATATTTTGTGGAAGGTGAAGATGAAAAGCGATTGATTGAAGTGCTAAAAACAGATATGAGATTGATTCAACCTGGAAAAATTCAAGTATTGAATGTAGTTCAAGAAAGACTGACGGATTTGAAATTAAGAGTATTATCAGAAGGTACAATATTGATTTTTGTTTTTGATACGGATACAGGAAACATAGAAATACTTTCTGAAAATATGAAGAGAGCAAAAAAGTCATCTAGGGTTAAAAATGTGTATTGTATTACAC
>CAVHRL010000089.1:0-6848 GCA_963638375.1 Lachnospiraceae bacterium | reverse complement strand
TATATATTCCATTTCAAAAATTGGTGTTGTTTTATTGAACAAAATACAACGCATATCAATTACCTCCCTTCTTTATTTAGTATACTATTTTTCAGTATTTATTTTTTATAGTCTGTTCTCTACACGTTTCTAAGATATCCATCACATAAACAGAATCTTGTAACCAAGATAACATCTTATTTTTTTGTTTTGTTTCAATAATTGTTTGAATTTGTTGGAATTCTTGTTGCATAGGATTATCTTCTTGATGAATATCTAATGTATGTTCTGTACCATCCTTTAGATGTAAAAGAACGTTTTTAATAACACCTGGCCTAGAATCCACAAAGATATAACCATTTGTACCTTGGATCATCATTCCATTTTTAGAAGAACTATCTTTTGCACCTATACACGTTGCATAAAAACCATCATATTTCATTGTGACAATACCACTTGTATCAACACCATTGAAACCTACATTAGAAAGATAATTATATATAATTGGTTTTCCAAACAATCCCTCCACAAAGTGAATGTTATAAACATTGATATCATATAACGCTCCACCATACAAATTAGGATCAAACGCTGGTAACACTTCACCTTTTAGATAAGCATCATATCTACTAGAATATTGAGAAAAATTACATTGTATAAGTTTAATATCTCCTATTTGAGATAAATTCTTTTGAATCTCTTCATAATTTTGGCTATAGCGCGACATAATTGCTTCAAACAAATAACAATCATTATCGTTAGCTAATGTCATGAGTTCTTTTGCTTGTGAGAGTGTAGATGTAAATGGTTTTTCTACAATAACATTTTTATGAGCTAGAAGTGCTTTCTTTGTATATTCATAATGCAAAGAATTAATTAAACCAACATAAATCGTATCAAAAGAATCATCTTGTAAGAATTTATCATAATCTGTATAAAGAGAAAGAATTTGATATTGATCTACTAGTGGTCTACCTTTGTTTTCATTTCTACACCACAAAGAAACAACTTCAATATTTGTACCTTTTAATGCTTCTAATGCAACTTTAACAATTCCACCATTTCCTACGATACCTAATTTCATTTTTTCTCCTCAATTAAATCAAAATGCACAAAAGCATTCCAAATACCATTGTCTAAAATATCTGTTGTAATATAATCTGCTTCATTTTTTGCCTCTTCAGCAGCATTTCCCATCGCTACACTTGTTCCACATACTTGAAACATTGGAATATCATTTGCGCTATCACCAATACCAATTGCGTTAAAAGATTGGATGTTGTAATAATCCAATATCTTTTCAATTGCTGTTCCTTTTGTGACAGAACTATTCGTTACTTCTCCAATACAGAGTTGTTCGTCTAGATGTTCTACTGATTTTGTAAGAATGAATGGTTTTTCTAAATATTTTTCTAATTTAGGAAATAACGGTTTCCAAGCTGGTCCAAAAGCACAAATTTTATAAATGTGATCGTTATCTTCTGAGCCAAACGTTTCTGGATACGTACCATTTTCCATACATAGTTCAATTTGTCTATCTCGATTTGTTTCTCCACCAGAAAAATATTTTAGTAAATATTCATAGCCAACTTTCGAACAATAAGATCCTGCTGCCCCTTCCAAGCAATATCCTAAATCATTCTTTAAGATTGTCTTTTTAATTCTTGTAACGTCTTCTTTTGGAATTGGATGATCGTAAATTCTTTTTCCATCTGCGTAGACCATTCCACCCGCTCCTAAAATAAATCCATCGATTTCATAATTCAAATACTTTTGAATTTCTGATAGTGCTCTACCAGTACAAAGAAATACTTTATGCCCATTCTTTCTAGCGAGTTGAATTGCTCGTTCTGCACTTTCTGGAATCTTACCAATCTTTGTGGAATACAATGTTCCATCAATATCTAAAAATATAATTTTTTTCATAAAATAAGTATAAATGAAAAAACAGAAATATGTTTTATGATTTCTGTTAAATAAAGAAATTTGTGACTCCTAATTTTAATTTTGTGTCAGTTTTTAAATGAATATGAGTTCCTGGCAAGAAACGCATTGAAGTATCTGGACCAATATGGAAAGTTTCTCCATCTGCTTCAATTTCTCCTTCACCTTCGTAGACAAATATCATTGTAGAATTTTCTTCGATCTTATCCATTTCACATCGATCCATACAAATAATTCTTACTTCTACAAATCCACTCTTAATAATTGTTGTGGAAGTATATTCATTTTCTTTGAAATCAACAACATCAGAAATCGAAAAAACTTCACCTGGTTCTTTAATTGTATGATTAACTGTTTGTCCCAAATGCACTTCTAAATAAACGCTATCTTCTAAAGCATCCACCATGATGACCTTGTTCTTTGGGGTAACAATACCATCGTTTTTCTTTAACTCATGTGTAATTAGATTTAAACTATCATCTTTTACTGTAAGCTTGACATCTCCTTGTTTCACAAACAACATTTTGTAAAACTGAAATCCTTCAGGAGACATACTAGTTCCTTCACCTAGTGAAAAAACATATACACCTTCAATAACTTGTTCTTGAACAATCGTTGCATCTAAAGGAATATTTAATTCCGCAATATTAAATACTTCATTAATTGGATATCTCATAACTTCTGTCCCATCACATAGCCACCATCTGACTCTTCTAAAATATTGAATCCCATCTTCTGATAGAAAGAACATGCACGTTCATTATCTTTAGCGACACCCACCATAATTCCTTGACATTGATTTTTTCTTAAATCATCTAATAGTGTTGTCATTAGTAATGTACCACTACCTTTTCCACAACACGCTTCTAATATATCAATGTGTAAGTGTGCAGGATATTCTTTTATATATTTTTGATATTCCGAAATATCACAACGACATTCAAAAGATGGAGCTACTTCGTGTATTCTTTTAAAGTAAGAAGGCATATATTTCAGGAATGAATTTCCATCTTCACAACATAATATATATCCTTGTATTTCATTTTGTTCATCTTGTAATAAATAACATTTTCCATGATCTAAATATGGATCACAATACATCAATAAAGAGAAATCATGATGTTGTTGATTCACTAGATTATCAGGACTACCTGTATGAATACAGATTTCATGGCATCTTTCACGATACTTTTCTTGATAAGGAATAACTTTCATAACACCTCCAATCATTCGAATATTTTATACCAAAATCTCTATAATAAAAACCTCACATTGTGAGGCTTTCATTTTAGTCTGTTAAATCATCTCCGTTAGAAGCAATGACTTTCTTATACCAGAAGAAAGAATCTTTACGAGAACGATTCATTGTTCCCTTACCTTCATCATCCATATCAACATAGATGAATCCATATCTCTTTCTCATTTCACCAGTACCAGCAGATACTACGTCAATGCATCCCCAAGTTGTATATCCAATGACATCAGCACCGTTTGCGATTGCCTTATCCATTGCCTCGATGTGCTTTCTGTAGTAATCAATTCTAAATGGATCATGGATAGAGCCATCAGCTTCTACTGTATCGTATGCTCCTAATCCATTTTCAACAACCATCAATGGAAGATTATATCTTTGATAGATCATTTCAAGATAGTACTGTAATCCATCTGGATCAACTGCCCATCCCCAATCAGAATATTCTAGATATTCGTTCTTTGCGCCACTTGAGAAGTTACCAGATACTTTGTCAGTAACTTTATGAGTCGTCACAAGAGAAGACATGTAATATGAGAATGTATACATATCAACTGTTCCTCTAGCGAAGTCTTCTAAATCTTCTTCTGTAATATCTAATTGAACATTATGGTCGTTCCATAGTCTTGTTACATAAGATCCATACGCACCTAAACATTGAACATCACCACAATAGTAAATGTTCTTTTCCCATTGATGTTGACAAGCTAAGATATCTTTAGGATCACAAGTTGCTGGATAATTTGTAATACCACAAATCATACAACCAATCATATTTGTTGGATCAATTGCGTGACCAATTTGAACAGCCTTAGCAGAAGCTACAAATTTATAGTGTAAGTGTTGATAAGCTTCTTGGTATTCTTCATCACTATGTTCTCCACCCGCAAAATCTAAGAACATGATTGTGTTATTGATTTCATTGAATGTTAACCAATTGTGTACCAAACCTTTGTATTCTGTAAAACATGTTGTAGCGAAACGTACAAAGTGTTCAATTGTTTCTCTGTTTAACCAACCACCACAATTTTCTTCTAAGTATAATGGTGTATCAAAGTGCCAAATCGTTACAAGTGGTTCAATTCCATACTTCTTCATTTCTTTGAACATGTCACGATAGAATTCAACACCTTCTTTATTTGGTTCTTTTTCTAAACCTGTAGGATACAATCTAGACCAAGAAATAGACATTCTAAATTGTTTAAATCCCATTTCCGCAAATAACGCAATATCTTCTTTGTAGTGATGATATCCATCTACCGCTTCATGGTTTGGATAATGATATTCATCTAATACAGCATACTTTGCCCCTTCAGGTAACTTACCTTCTCTTTCAAGTGTGCAATGATTACCATCTTTATCAATGTATGTAATCTTTCTTGATTCATTGACTGTGCCACCTGTTGTAACGTCTGTCATAGCTGGTCCTCTACCACCGAGGTTCCAACCACCTTCATATTGGTTCGCAGCTACTGCTCCGCCCCATAAAAATCCTTCTGGAAAATGTGCCATTTATTTATCTCCTTTTTTCTTCTATTATTGTATCAAAGCGTTTACATTTTTTACATAATAAAATGCGGTTTATGGCATGACCGCATTTATCCAAGAAAGTCATCTTTCGAATTATAAATTCATTAGTTTTTCAGCTTGTGCTAAAACACCTTTTCCATCCATCATTCCATACATTCTCATATCGATTGCGGATACTGGAACACCTGGACATTCATCATTCACTCTTTTTAACGCAAAGCGAACTTGTGGACCTAACAAAATGACATTTGATTCTGGTCCTCTAACTTCTAATTCAGTTAAAGAATATGCATGTATATCGTATTCTTTTCCTTGTTTTGCGGCCTCTTGTTTCATTTTTTCAACAAGCATACTTGTGCTCATTCCTGCACCACAAAATAAACTGATTTTTTTCATAATACTTACCTCGTTTTCTTGATAAAAGAATAGTGTAAATTCGACCTCTTTTATATAACTTTCAAGATGAGTAGTATAAATATCGTGAAAATGTAGAAATGAAAAAGGAATTTAATACACACTGCATTTATTTATTTCATTAGCTTTTCAGCTACTTCTAGAACACCTTTTCCATCCATTAATCCATATGTTCTCATATCAATTGTGGATACTGGAACTTTTGGATATTTTCCTTGTACTTTTCCTAAAGCGTAACGTACTTGTGGCCCTAATAAAATTACATTAGAATCTGAACCATGGTCATCCAATTCATTTAATGAATATGCGTTAATTTCATATTCTTTTCCTTGTTTAGCTGCTTCTTGTTTCATTTTTTCAACAAGCATACTTGTACTCATTCCTGCACTACAGAATAAAGTGATCTTTTTCATATTATTACCTCGTTTTCTAAATATAAGAATAGTGAATTTTTGAATACTGATATATAATTATCAAGAAAGATAAATATAAATATTATGAATTTTACAGAAACAGAACTAGCAGTGCCACACTATGATGATCCAAGTATTCCTTTGAGAATCAAGTATTATAAGAAAGAAAAAGAAAGTGTTGGAACACTTCCTCATTGGCATGATGATTATGAGCTTGTCTATCTTTTAAAAGGTCAATATGAATATAGAATCAATGATGATCAATTGATATTGCAGCCTGGAGATTTTTTATTTATCAACAGTAAAGTATTACATTATGATTTAGCTAAAACAGATTCCATAGAGACTTATATGATCTTATTTCAACCTTCTATTCTTACAGGCAATCAAACAATTTATGATACTTTTCTAAAACCAATTCAAGGAATCAATCCAATTGAATACTTATACTTCCCTAGAAATACACCACAATCTGAAGAATGTGGAAAATGGGTAAAAAGAATCGAGCATTTATATTCTGATCATAAACATTCCTATTATTTAACTGCTATTGCGTATTTGATTTTTATTATGAATGTAATTATTGAAGAATTCGCAAATCGAAATCCAGCTTTTAAACAAATCACACCTATGGGTGAACTAGAAAAGAAAATGATTACGTACATCTATGAACACTTTTCCGAAAAAATAACATTAAATGATATTGCGAAATCCGCAAATATTAATACACATACATGTTGTGATATCTTCAAGCATTATCTGAATACTTCTCCTATTGCATATCTCAACTCATTTCGTTTAGATATGTCCACAAGACTATTATCAACTTCTAAAGTCTCTGTACAATATATTTCCTATTCTTGTGGATTTGATTCTAGTGCATATTTTATTAAGTTATTTAAAGAAAGATATGGAATTACACCAATTCAATATAGAAAGCAAATGCGTGAAAGGAAATTAAATGGAAAAAATCAAAATTAAACCACATCATTTCATGGACATTATCAAACTTTATGGAAAAGGAATTGAAATGTTTGTTCCTGACGAAAAGATGGAACATGATTTCTACAAAGTAGCTAATCAAATCGTAAAAGACAAAAATACAATTCTGCAGTTAACAATATATGGTGATGATATTTGTAAACCTTGTAAATCATATAAAAAAGAATGTATAGATCCTTTAACAATCATACCTGAATTCACTACAAAAAATGAATATAACAAAACATTAGATCAGAGAATCATCATGTTATTTCATTTAGATGAAAATAAAACATATACCGCCAAAGAATTATGTACAATCTATCAAAATAATC
>CAVHRL010000088.1:0-6871 GCA_963638375.1 Lachnospiraceae bacterium | reverse complement strand
CAATGCTTTTCTTTAATGATGGTTTACGCATTCCTACTTTCATAACTACCTCATTTACAGACTTATTATATCATTTCTAAAAAATTGCCATTCTTAAGAATATACGCTTATTGTTTTTTATTGATATTCGTTTCTTTTGAAATATAGATTGGTCTATTTTTTGTTTCTAAATATGTTTTTGCCAAGTATTGGCCTAAAATTCCAATACATAACAATTGAATGCCACCAATCAACATAATAATACATACTAATGAAGGCCATCCACTTGTAGGATCACCAAATACCAATGTTCGTACTATGATTACAAGGATCATGATTAACGCAATGAATGAAAAGAACACCCCAAAAACAGACGCAATTTGTAAAGGCTCAACAGAAAAAGCAGTAATTCCTTCTATGGAATATTTAAACAATTTCCAAAATGACCACTTTGTTTCTCCTGCTACTCTTTCTACATTTTCATATTCAATCCACTTTGTATCAAATCCAATCCATCCAAAGATACCTTTTGAAAAACGATTATATTCACACATGGATAAAATCGCATCTACCATCTTACGATTCATTAAACGATAGTCTCTAGCACCATCCATAATATCTGCATCAGATATACGATTCATGATTTTATAAAACAATCTCGCAAAGAAAGAACGAACAGGTGGTTCCCCCTTTCGACTCACTCTACGTGTTGCGGCGCTATCATAATCTTCTTTGCTTACTGCTTGATACATCTCAGGTAATAAAGATGGAGGATCCTGTAAGTCTGCATCCATGATTACAACATATTCTCCACAACTATTTTTCAATCCTGCGTAGATTGCAGCTTCTTTTCCAAAGTTTCGACTAAAAGAAATATATTTTATTCTTTCATCATTGGATGCATATTCTTTTAAAATAGACAATGTTTGATCTTTAGATCCATCATCTACAAATAAGTATTCAAAAGAAACTTCACTCATTTCTTTAGAAATTCGATTCATTTCTTCATAGAAAAAAGGAAGACTCTCTTCTTCATTAAAGCACGGTACGATAACACTTATTTTTTCCATCATGCTTCCTCCTGAAAAACAAACAATTTACTAAATACATAATTTAAAATCACCACACCGACATTCACAATGATTTTACTAATCATTGATTGCATACTTAATACATCTACAAATAGCCACATCAATAACATATCCATGATACCCGTAGATACTCTAGCACCAATGAATTTTACAAGTTCATTGATGAACGAAGAATTATGAGATCCAAATACATATTTTCGATTAGTGAAATACGCAAATAATACAGATAAGATCCACGCAATTGCATTGGATATCAAATATTGTATTTGTAGAACATCATTACAAAAAGAATACACAACAATATTTACAAGTGTTGTGAGTATTCCAAATATCAAATACGAAATCACTTCTTTTTTATTCATTGAGAAACTCCATTTACAGTGAACCACGTTTCAGATGGTTCTGATAATTTAACAATGATCATATCATCGATTTCTTTTATACTATTTTCAGTTGGCCATACATTCATATTTTCTGATTCTATATACGCTGTATTGGTTTGTTCAATCGAAGGACTATTTACATCGTACCCTTTAAATTTTAGAAACGCCACTATTCTACCTATATTACCATCATCATGAGAAAAGAAAGAGGAACCTAACTCACCGATTTGATTTTCAAATGTAATATCTGATTCAATCATTCCAATAAAAATAATTGATTTATCATGATAATTAATGCCCTCTTTTTGAATATCAAGCATAATTTCACCAGCAATTTCACAATCTTTTTGATGAACTAAATGATGTTGGAAATAAGCCATATTAATTTGTCCAGCATTTATACTTAACAATCCACATATAAATAATATATAAATCTTCTTTAAAAGAGATTTGGTTATAACTGTTGATATCAAATATATTTGTGCCATTCCTATTACAGGAAGTCCAAGCATCATTCTTCCAACCGTTTTATAAGTTGCCATTGCGATATAAAGAAGAAATGGTGAGAAGCATAAAGCTACACATAATAAGAATACACTGATTTTTTCTTTTCTATTCTTTTCAATATGAAATACTTGATAAAAAGCATATATCACAAATAAAATTGTTAAAACACGAATACAGGTCGCTCCATTAACTCTTACATCTTGATATGGAATCGCAAAAGAAACTCTACCAACATTCGCAATTGACATTAAAAATTCAATGATTGGATTAGCTCCCTTCCAACCTATATAATTTTCTGACAAATAACCATCAGAACCTAAACTAAAAATAATGATTTTATCAATCAAAACATATCCTAGAACACCAATAAAACAAAATACTACACCAGTTAATATTTTCTTTAATAGCTGTTCTCTATTTCCTTTGATATAGTCAATCACACAATAACCCGCAAACGCTGAAATGTAATAACAGATCAATGCTTGATACGCGCCAAAAGCCAACCACAAAATCAAAGAAGAAATAATCAAAACCAAATGACTCTTTTCTTTGATATATTGTATTGTCAAATAAATAGAGATAGAAGTTAAAATTGCTGCAATTCCAATTTGAACTAAATAAAAGGAAAAAGACATAATGTCCGCAAGAACAAATGGTACAGAATCATAATACGCTAACATCATAAACATAAAGATTCCATGTACTTCTTTATCATTAAAATAACAATATAAAACAAGTATTCCCGCAATATGCCACAGTACAATTCCAATAAAATCATATAAAAAAGGAATATAGTTACCATTGTTTGTAAAAAAAGTATCATATAACCATAAAGAATATCTACTTTGCATCAACCATGCTTTTATATTTCCAAAACAAACAAAGCTAAACAATAACGCATAAACAAAACTTTTTTTGTATTTCAAACAAAATTCTTTCATTCCATATTCCTCAAAACAAATAAAAATCTAATTATTCCGAATCTTCTTCTTTTCTCTTTTCTTTATATACATCTACCATGTACATTCTTGTCATATCATGTCTTGCTTGTGAGAAATCTACAGTATCTTTTCTCTCAATAACTTCTTGATCTGAATATCCATATTCATCCAAATCGAAATCCGCTTTCTTTTCAGGAGCATAAATACTTTGAAGATACCACTTCAACATCTTCTTTTCATTTAATACACCCGCAACATGGTATGCCATTTTAAACATCCACTTGATTTTCTTTCCTAGTGGAACATGATCCGTAGAATGAGAACTATCATGTTTTCTATATTTCATGAGTGGTTCAGTCAAGAATTTAATATGTCCAGCTCTTTCTGCCATGATTCCAATCCATTGATCATGCATCGCTAAGCTTTTAGGCATTGGTGTGATAAATGGAACCAAATCTTTACGAAATGCCATACAACTACCTTGGTAACAATTCACAACTAAATTCTTAATAAAGCCTGTCTTTACATGTCTATCTTTAAAGAGATCTTTACCTAATGGATTTAAATCTTCATCTACATATTCACAATTATGCATGACTGTTAATATCGTTGGATCCGAATCAAAAGCTGCCATTACCTTCTCTACTTTATCATCCGCCCATACATCGTCTTGATCAGATAAAAAGATATAGTTTTTTGTACAATGTATAATTGCGTTTTCAAAGTTTGAAATAACACCTTTTTCTTCCCATGGAAGAACATGTACAATTTCATATTCTTTTTCGTATTCTTCTATGATTTCTAATGTATCATCTTCTGATGTATTGTAAGAAATAACAATTTCATCTCTATCATCTAATTGTTTTAAAATGGAATCTAATTGTTCTTTCAAATATTTTCCACCATTATATACTGCCATCGCAACTGAAATATTCATTCTGCGTCCTCCATCTGTTTGATTACTTCATCAAACTTTTGATTGATCGTATCATTTTCAAAATATTTTAGAAATATTTCTTTTGTTTGTTTTTTCATTTGTAAATAATCTACATATGTCATAGACGTTATTTGATCTACAACATCACTTGTTAAATTAAAACCTATCTTTTCTTTCTCAACGATTTCAAAAGAATCTCCTTGAATATTATTAATCAAAGGAATTCCATAAGACAAATAATCCAAAGACTTCATTGTCAATCCAACAAACACAGTATCTTTCATCACATTGATTCCAAAGTGACAATGTTGAAATATATTTTCTTTTTCAAATTCATCATAGACAATACCATGATATTCATAAGAAATATCATATTTCTTTAATTCTTCTAAAAATGTATTTCTATTTTCACCATCACCAATAATATCAATATGAATCTTTTTCTTTTCTTTTACTTCTTTTAAGAATGAAACAATCTTATCAATATCAATAATATGATTGATGGAACCACAATATAAGAAATGTATTTCATCTAAATCATCATAAGAATCTATGATTCTATTTGGTTGTGCCAAATAAACCGTCTTGATTTCTTTCTTTGTGTATTTATTTAAAACTGTCTTAAACAAATCACATTCACTTGTAATACAATCCGCATCATTCAAATAACGATTTCTTAGATTTGCCCATATATTTAATACAGGAGATGCCATTTTCTTTAATGTATGAGATACAGGCAAACTCTCAGGCCACATATCTAGTACATCAAACCATACTTTCACATTTGGATGATTTCTTTTATAAATTGAGAATTGTTTGACCATACTATTTGGTGGAACCATCACATAGATTAAAGATACATCAGTTTGTTTTTCTGCTTCTTCTATACAAGTTTTCGCAAATTGTGCGTGAGAATGCATTCTTGCGTATGATAGATTCTTTTGATATGGTTCTACATGTAAGTAATGAATGCCAATTCTTTTATTTGCGTAATATTCTTTACGAACATGATCAAAATCTGCAAAGTAGATTTCAGTTTCATAACCATTTCTCTCTAATGCAGATTGTACATATTGAATACGAATGTTGTAGTCATCGTATGTATCAAATATCAACGCTTTTTTCATAAGACTGCCTTAATTGTATTTGCCATTGTTTTAATTTCATTCCAAAAAGTAAAATCACGAATGGATTGTAAGTTATACTTCATCTTATCAGGTAATACTTCATGAATATAGGCTTCATCTGGATCTGAAGCAGCAGATAAGATTTCATCTTCATCTTTATATTGAATTGACGCAATACTTGTAATCCCAGCAGGTAATAGTAATGTTGCGTACATCTCATCTGTATATGCATTTACGTATTTCACAACTTCAGGTCTTGTACCAACAAAAGTCATATCACCACACAATACATTTAAAAGTTGTGGGATTTCATCTAGTCTACAATGACGAATCTTTTCACCTACTTTTGTGATACGTGCATCATTTCCTACCGTCACTAAAGAACCTTTCTTTTCAGCGTTATTACACATGGTACGAAACTTAAAGATACGAAATTTCTTTCCATATGTAGTAACTCTTTCTTGGCGAAAGAATACTGGTCCTTCAGAATCTAATTTGATCCAAATAGAAACAATTAAAAATACAGGTGATAATAAAATCAACAGAATCAAAGACATTACAATATCAAAGAGTCTTTTCACGATCAGTGATAAAGAATGTTTTTTTAATATCTCATAATAAGGTCTTACTGCCTCATTTCGCATGTATTCTGGTAACTGTTCCCATTTTTTTAAAATCATAATAATTTCATTTCTAGTAATGTATTTTTTAATGTTTCAATCACAATATCCACATCTTCATCACTTAACTTTGTATGTAATGGTAATGTAATTTCATTGTGGTAATGATTGTAGGCATTTGGATAATCTTTGATATCAAAACCTAAATCCTTATACGCACTCATCATTGGTAGAGGTTTATAGTGTACATTTGTAGCTACGCCTGCTTCTGCCATACGTGTGATGATTTCATTTCTTTGTTCGACTGTAATATTTGGAATATGAATCATATATAAATGTGCAGAAGAATGATAATTCTTACCATTATGAATGATATGTTCAATGTGCATTTCATCCATCGCACTATCATACTTTTTAATTATTTCATATCTTCTTTCAATCAAAGAAGGATATCTCTTTAATTGAATTAATCCAATCGCAGCCATGATATCAGTCATATTACATTTATACCATGGTCCTACGATATCGTATTCCCAAGCACCTGCTTTTGTTTTGGCCAATGCATCCTTACTTTGTCCATGTAAAGAATACAGTTGGTATAAATGATATAGTTCACTATCATCAACTCCTTCAATGGATTTCCAAACAGCACAACCACCTTCTGCAGTTGTTAGATTCTTAACTGCATGGAAGGAAAAAGATGTAAAATCAGCTAGATTACCAACTGTGATACCATTTCTAGTTGCACCAAAAGCATGTGCTCCATCCGCTACGATTGCGATTCTTCCAAGTGCTTTTTGAATATCACTTGTTGGATGAAATAAATCTTTCTTTCGTTCAACAATTTCATAAATTTTCTCATAATCACATGGAATACCACCTAGATCAACTGGAATGATTGCCTTAGTCTTTTCAGTAATCAAACGTTCCATTTCATCATAGTCCATCTCTAAAGAATCTTTTTGTGAATCCACAAAAATGACTTTAGCACCACAATGAATTGCGGCAGAAGCACTTGCGGTATATGTATAAGCAGGCACAAGAACTTCATCACCTTCTTGAATACCTAGTACTCTTAGATTTAATTCTTCTGCAGCAGTCGCACTATTCAAACAAACACAATTCTTTACATTTAAAAATGCACAAATATCTTTCTCAAATTGTTTTGTACGAGGTCCTGTTGTAATCCAACCACTTCTTAGTGCCTCACTAACTTCTTGTATCTCTTCCTCTGTAATATCAGGTGGAGAGAATGGAATTGGTTTACTCATAATATCACTTCCTTT
>CAVHRL010000087.1:3967-7165 GCA_963638375.1 Lachnospiraceae bacterium | reverse complement strand
CTTTAGATTACCAAACAATCGCTGGATTCTTAAAAGAAAAAGTAGAAGAAAAAGATTGGAAAGGAATTAATTTAAGTTGGTTTGGAGGAGAACCTTTGTTAAAAATTGATGAAATTAAGCGATTTCATCAAACTATAAATCCAATTATTAATAAGAATGACATTAAAACAACTATTGTTACCAATGCTTATACATTAAATGAAAATACAATTACAACTTTAGAAGAATCCAATGTTATGTATTATCAAATAACAGTAGATGGTAATGCACAAAATAAATTTAGAGTATTGAAGAATGGTGGGCCAACATTTGATGTAATTATGAATAATTTGAGAATATTAAAAAAGCATAATTTTATCAATTGTGTTATTAGAGTAAATATATCTGATAAATCAGATGAGAATTATTATTTTTATGAAGTGCTATATTCAATGATTGGAAATGATGATCGATTTATGGTTGATGTACATAAAGTTTTTGAAAGTGATTTATTTAAATTAGACAACTATAACAGAGTAAATGAAATGTATCGGAAGAACATTGAAATAGTCAAAAAATTTGATTTTAAGTTACTAGAAACTAATACTAATTTGATGCAATGTTACGGTCCAAGAGAGAATAGTTATACATTTAGACCTAATCAATCTGTTGTTAAATGTACAGTCGGTTTAGATGCACCGTGGAATCAAATTGGAAAAGTAATCAATCATAAAGTTGTATTGAATGGTTCTCAAGATACTGATTGTTTGAATGAAGATAGGATCAAAAACTGTATCCGATGTAAGAATATTTATACATGTAAAACATTTTCATGTCCTAAAAATATGTACGAACATATAAATTGTAATGCAGAGATATTAACAGCAGATTTCTGAGGGAGATAAGTATATGGAAAATACAAAAGTATCAAAGAAGAAAATATACATGTTACTGAAAGGACATTATCCATATGCGATATTAACAGGTGCCATGGCAACATTACCTGCAATTTTTACAATTCTAGCGGCATTAAATAATACAGTATTTCTTCAAAATATCATAGATCAAAAATATATCTATGCATTTTATGCGGAATTGATTAACTTGTTATTTTGGACATGTGCACATAGTACAAACTATCTATATTATGTTATGCAAAATAAGTGTGCGAAGTATGCATTGATACAATATAGAAATGAAGTTGGAGAAGCAATGTCTAAGAATGAAACTGTTGATATTGATTATTATAATTCCGCAATGAATAATGATGTAACACGTATTGAAGCAGCAGTTAAAAGTTTATTTGCGATATATGATGGTTTTATCAATGCATTACTTGCGATAGTTGCGATGATATATGTTCATTGGGGCATTATGTTATTTTCTATTGGATTATTTAGCTTAAGTTCTTTTTTAACAAAAATCATTAAAAAGCCTGCAACGAAAAATGAAATGGAATTATCTAAACTTCAAAAGGAATTTTTAGGGGATTCAAGCGATGTGTTGTATGGATACAATGTTTGGGATGCATACAATGTTAAACAAACAATGTGTAAAAAAATCACTTCTATTTCAACAGATTATGAAGGAAAGAGAAATAAATTAAATAATGTAAGAGATCTATTATTATTACTACCTTATTATCAAAGTATGGCAGCACAAGTCTTTTTAATGATATTTGATGTGATTATGATTATATTTGGTTTTGTGCAATCTGGAACTGTTTTAACAGTAGGTCAATTAGCAGGAACTTTATTTAATAACATCACTTCAATGATGTCAGGATATACTAGTTATATTGGATATGAAAGTGTTTATCAAGAAAAGATATCCGTTCAAGAAAAACTAGAAGTTACAACAAATGAAATCACAAGTAATGATCTAACAATTGATTCACTATCTTTCTCTTATCCTGATAAACCAGAAGTAATTCATCAATTTTCTCAGAAATTTGAAGAAGGAAAGAAATACTTAATTTTAGGTGAATCCGGTTGTGGTAAATCAACATTATTAAAAATCATCTTTAAACAACTAAAAGACTATGGCGGAACAATTACATTAGGCAGTGTGAATTATAATCAGATCACAAAAGAAAAACTACACGAGATCATTGGCTATGTAACACAAGACAGTTATGTATTTAATGATACTGTTTTAAATAATATTGAACTTGGAAGAGAAGATGATTCAAAGAAAAAAGAGAATGCGATTACTTTATCTAAGATTGATACAATGAGAATGGAAGATAACGCAAAACAAATGAGTGGTGGACAAATTCAAAGAGTATGTCTGGCTAGAGAATTATATGAGTATCATCCAATTGTGTTAATGGATGAAGTTGCGAACGCTGTAGATGAAACAACAGCGAAAGAAATCTATCAAACAATGTTGAATAGTAATCGTACAATTATTGCGGTAGCGCATTACTTACCAGAAGGTGTAGAAGAACAATTTGATGAAGTTATTCATATGTAAAGGGATATACATTATTTTGTATATTCTTTTTTGATGTCAGATGCAGATATTTGATATCGATTTTTAAATGCTTTGGAGAAATAATCTGCGTCTTGAAACCCAACTTCTCTAGCAACAGTTTTAATGGAATCGTTTGTAGTAGTTAATAAAGTTCTAGCTTTTTCTAAACGAATTGAAAGTAACCTTTGATGAATAGATGTGTGATATTTTTCTTTGAAGTGTGAATGTAAAGTTCCTTTCGAAACATGGAAATAGTTACAAAGATAGTCAATCGTAATATTTTCTGTATAATGATGGACTAAATAACTTTGTATTTCTTCTGCTAGATCTTTACTATCTACGACTACACTGTTTGTTAAGGTTAAATACTTTGCATATAAATCAATTAAGTCACCATATGCTTTGATTTGCTTCTTTGTTAAAGAAGAAGTTTGTTTAAGAGTTTGATAAACAGTAGTATTAATTGAAATGTATTTAGAAATACAATCTATGATTTCATTGGTATCTTTATCTTTGTCTAAGATTTGACCCATCATAAGATATCCACTAATTTGACCATAGGTATATAAAGGCATGATAGCTTCATATAAACCACACCAACAACGATAAATATAAATATTACCTGTTTTATGAACATGTTCCATAGCTTGCTCATCACAAAGAATACAATTGTGTTTTGCGTCTATATTCTTATCTAATAATGAACAAAATGATGATTTATGTTTTGGAAAAGAAGCTATAACT
>CAVHRL010000087.1:0-3921 GCA_963638375.1 Lachnospiraceae bacterium | reverse complement strand
CTTTATGATCCAAATCAAAAATTGTCATATTCATTCCGGATATTTCATAAAAACTTTTTAAGATAGATTCTAATTCATTCATAATCATATAAAAGTATAAATTTATACTTTTTTCCTGTTAACTGTATTTTATTCTATGATGTATTAGAAGTAAACAGATTATATTAGTGATGGGAGGTATTCATTATGGAAATGAATCATCAATGGTTAAGTGATCCAGAAGTATTTAAAGTAAATCGATTAGATGCAATTTCTTCACATCATTTTTATAGAAATGAAGAAGAGATGAAAGAAGGGAAAAGTAGTTATGTTCATTCATTGAATGGAACATGGAAATTTCATTACGCAAATAGTTTAGATGAAATTATTCCAGGTTTTGAAAAGATGGAATATGATTGTTCACAATGGAATGATATTCAAGTGCCAGGTCATCTACAGCTTCAAGGATATGGGACGCCAATGTATGTCAATCAAGTTTATCCATGGTCTGGAAAAGAAGAACTTGTTCCTCCTGAAATACCACAGTGGAATCCAGTAGGAAGTTATGTTACGTATTTCGATAAGAATGATTTGTTAGAAGATACAACTGTACGTATTGTATTTCATGGTGTAGAAAGCGCAATCGCTTTATGGATTAATGGAAATTTTGTTGGTTATAGTGAAGATAGTTTTACACCATCTAGTTTTGATATCACAAAGTATATTCAAGAAGGGACAAATAAAATCGCTGTGAATGTATATCGTTTTTCATCTGGTTCTTGGTTAGAAGATCAAGACTTTTGGAGATTTTCTGGTATTTTTAGAGATGTAGAATTGCTTTCAATTCCAAGTGTACATGCTAATGATTTAAAGATTACAGAAGATGTAGAAAATTTAGAAAAACCATGCATTCATGTTCATATGGATATGATAGGCGAATGTGATTCCATTGTCTTAAATTTATATGATCCGAATAGAACATTGATTCAGACAAAAGAAACAGATCAATTAGATACTACATTTGAAATAATACATCCATTATTATGGAGCGCAGAATATCCAAACTTATATCATCTAGAAATCTTTATTAAAAAAGAGAATACAATCATTGAATGTATAAAGGAAAACATTGGTATTCGTAGATTTGAAATGAAAGATGGAATCATGTTATTGAATGGAAAACGTATTGTATTTCATGGAGTAGATAGACATGAATTTTGTTGTACAAGTGGAAGAGTTGTTTCTTATGAACTAACAAAACAAGATGTGATTAATATGAAACAAAATAACATCAACGCAATAAGAACATCACATTATCCTAATCAAACATTCTTATATGATCTATGTGATGAATATGGATTATATGTAATAGATGAAGTGAATATGGAAACACATGGTACATGGTCTGAAATGTATGATAAAGAACATATTATTCCGGATGATAAACCAGAATGGCAGTCCGCAATTATTGATAGAGCGAACGCAATGTATGAAAGAGATAAAAATCATGCATGTATATTAATATGGTCTTGTGGAAATGAATCATATGGTGGGAAAGATATTTATGAGATGTCGGAGTTTCTAAGACAGAAAGATCCAAGTAGATTAGTTCATTATGAAGGTGTAGCGAATGATCAAAGATATCCTGATACAACGGATATGTATTCTAGAATGTATACACCAACAAAGGATATTGAAGTATTTTTAAAAGAACATACCGATAAACCATTCATATTATGTGAATATGCACATGCGATGGGTAATAGTAATGGAGCTTTGTATAAATATACAGATTTAGAAAAGAAATATCCGCATTATCAAGGTGGTTTTATTTGGGATTATGTAGATCAAGCTTTATTAGAAGATGGAAAGTTGTATTATGGTGGAGATTATCATGAAAGACCTAGTGACTATGATTTCTGTGGAAATGGAATTATGTTTGCGGATAGAACACCAACTCCAAAACTACAAGAAGTAAAGTATTGTTATCAATTCATTGATACAACAATCAATGAGGAAATGATCCATATTCAAAATAATTATTTATTTACAGATGTGAATGAATTTGATATGACATTATCTTTATATAAAGATGGGTATTTAAAAGAAACAAAACAATTACAAATAGATTGCGAACCAACACAATCTATTGATATCAATAATCCATTTCATATAAAGAATGATGGAGAATATCAAATTGTTATTTCATATCAAAAAGAACACCATGAATATGCACATGAACAATATATTTATCCATATGCTTTAAATGAAAAACATTGTGATTCAAAATTACTAATCAATGAAGATTATTTAAATATTGGTGTTACAGGAAATCATTTTAATGTTATCTTCTCAAAACAAAAAGGATTGGTTTCTTATAAAGTGAATTCTTATGAATTTATCAGACAACCATTAAAACCAAATTTCTTTAGAGCTTCAACAAACAATGATGTAGAAAATAAATATGGGTTTAGATATGGACAATGGTTAATCAATAGTCTGTACGCAAAATGTATTTATGTTTCAACAGAAAAGAAATCAAATCAATGTATTCTTCACTTTGATTATGAACTACCATCTTGTAAAGATTATCTATTACATATGACATATGAAGTATATGGTGATGGAGAAATCGTAGTTGATATGAAATTAGATGATATTGGGGAACATATAGAAATGCCAGAATTTGGACTTTTACTACAAACGTATAGTGATTTAGATGAAGTGCAATACTATGGTTATGGACCTCAAGAGAATTACATCGATAGAAATAAAGGTGCGGTATTAGGAAGATATTCCTATAAAGTAGATGATAATCTAACACCATATCTATATCCTCAAGAATGTGGTAATCGAACAAATACTAGAGAATGTGTAGTTTCTTCTTTAAAACATTCTTTAACTATCAAAGGACATCCTTTTGAATTTTCAGTGCTTCGATATACACCATATGAATTAGAAAACGCAAAACACCAATGGGAATTACCTAATGTATATCAAACCGTTATTCATTTAAATGAAAAACAAATGGGTGTTGCAGGAGATAATACTTGGGGTGCTAAAACACATGATGAGTTTTTATTGGATAAGAAAAATCATCATTTCAGAATATCAATCAAAGGTAACTAAGAAACAAAAGACACACAATTATGTGTGTCTTTTAAAAACTTGTTCCATTAAAATGTTTACTCGATGAAGAATAAAGTAAGTTCCAAATCCAGAATTTTTAAGAATTTCAGAATCAAACAAAGCGTCTACGGAAATATCAATATTAGATTTCTTTGGATCTAAATACTTCATGATTTCAGAATCAAAATAGTCTTCATCAACAGAAATGACTTTACCATCTTTGATGAATCTTAAAGGTTTATTTTCTTTTGATACTTTTTTCCAAATATTAGAATATTGAATTGATTCATTAGTGTATTGATTCTTGTATAAAAGATCATATTGTTCTAATGACCATAACTCATATGTTCCATATTTGGAGAGTATAGGAATTGTATTTGTATTACAAATTGATATAGGTTGAGGTTGCATGAGAGAACATATATAACACATTCCAACAAACTCATATGCATAGTTGAAAATCCAAAAACGAAATGCGTTTTCTTTGCTTATTTCGTGTAAGAATAAGTTCCAATTACGTTGATCAGTTTTTGTGTTTGGTATTCCAAAATATTTTAGTTCTTGATTTCTTAATTCAGTAGAAAAAGGATTAATCTTTCCAACACAAATGAAATCAGGGAATATTACAATGTTACCAATCTTATTATTCATTTCATTTTTGTAGAAATGTAATCTAGCGTATGCGTTTGTATCAAAACATATTTCAATTATATTTTCTTAATTCTATTATTCTTATTGAAGTGTAATAACTTTTTAATTATTTTTTATGTTCATTAATATAAATATTACAGGCTTTAATAAACTTAATTAAAG
>CAVHRL010000086.1:0-7254 GCA_963638375.1 Lachnospiraceae bacterium | reverse complement strand
GGAAACACAATTTTTACTATATAACTATTTTTTTAAAATTTTGTTGCTCAAAAGAATAATGTTTTCAACATGCTTTGTAAACGGAAAATTATCAACAGGAACTATTTTTTTGATTTGATAATTTGTTAAACCTTTTATATCTCTTGCTTGTGTTTCAGGATTACAGGAAATATATATAATTCTTTCAGTTTTAAATTGATTTAATTGTTTAATGAATTTCTCAGTAAAACCACTTCTAGGTGGATCCAAGAATATCACAGATGGTGAATCACCTAACTGATCTAAGAAACGTGTACTATCTTCTGCGATGAACTGTGCATTTTGTATATGATTTCTTTTCGCATTATTAATTGCGTCTCTAATAGAATCAGGATTTAGTTCTACACCTAAAACAAAATCAACTTTCTTTGCGGCAATTAAAGAAATCGTTCCGATTCCACAACACATATCCAATACCGTGTCATCTTTTTGCAATGCAGCCATTTGTATTGCGGTTGAATAGATTTTTTCTGTTTGAATTGGATTAACTTGGTAAAAAGTATTTGTAGAAATACGGAAAGAAGTATTCATGATGGAATCTTCAATATATCCTTTTCCATATAAAATATGATTCTTTTTTCCTAATATCATAGAAGTATCTTCATCATTATGATTTAAGATAATTGTTTTGATTTCAGGATGTAAAGAAATAATTTGTTTTACAAATGCATTACTTCCAGGAAGATTCTTTGAACCAATAACTAATACTAATAATACATCTCCATTTTGATGAGAAACACGAATATAAGCATGTCTTAAAACACCTCTTCCAGTATCTTCATCATAAGATTCAATATGCATTTTTGTTGCGATATGACAAATATCATTTAAAATTGCGTTAGCTTGTACGTTTTGAATCAAACACATCTTGGTATCAATGACTTTATGTGTATTTTCTTCATACATGCCACACTTGATCACACCTTCTCTATTATGAGAAAAAGATGCATATACTTTATGTCTATAATGATATGGATCTTTCATACCTATCACTGGTTCTACATTATATTTAGGAAACAATGATTTTACATAATCTCTTTTCTTTTTTAATTGTTGTTCATATTCAACTTGTAAATAAGAACACCCACCACACTTCTTAGATACAGGGCATATTTTCATAATAAGACCTCCTCAATACTTCTAACTGTATTATGATGTAATTTTATTAATCTATCATATGATTGATGACCATTTGCCACCAAATATATTTGTTTAACATCTAATGCTTTAGCAGTTAAGTAATCTGCATTTGTATCACCAATATAAACACATTCACCACCTCTTGTATCGTGATTTTTTAACCAATCTAAACCATGTTGGACTTTACTACCAGAAACCAAATTATCTACTCCCAAGATATCTTGAAAGTATGCATCTATTTTCAATTCATGACATTGTTTTAGTAATTTATTTTGTTCACATGAAGAAAGAATGATATTTGTATATCCTTTTTCTAAAGATTCCTTTAATTTTTCAATCACACCATGATGTATCGAACATTCATGAAAGTATTTATCATATAACGCATAGAATTCAACACCTACATCATGAAAAGTTTCTTCTTCAAATGTATAACCAATTTGTCTATAATAGTCTTCCATTGGTGTATCAAAAAGAGACTGATAATCCTCTAAAGAATAATCATGTTTTAATCCTCTTTCTTCTAACATTTCATTTTCTATCTTTACCGAAATTCCTACATCATTAATGATCGTTCCATTATAATCCCATATCACTGTTTTCATATATTCACCAATAGCTAATATTTTATAAGAAAATGTGATATTACGCTAGACTAACTAAACTAACACATGATATTAAATAATCAGGCAGAACAATAGTTCAGATCATTCAAAGCCTACATTTGGAGGCAAATATGTATAATTTAGAAGAACTACACGCAGGAAAAACCTGTACGATTTGTTGGTTACTTGGAGAAATTGGAAAACAACTTAAAGAAAGAATGCATTTCGAATTGGATGATCAAATAGATGTTGTTTATAATGATGGAAATTCATTAATCATCAAACATTCAAACAAGAAATATGCATTAGATTCATTGAGTGCTCACGCTATTAAAGTTTCATTTTAAAAACCAGGATATCTCCTGGTTTTTATTTAATTCCATTTTTGATAAATATTGACAATATAATAACCATTTCCTTTTGAATAGGATGCAATACCAGCAACGTTATTTGGATTACTTGATGCATCCGCTAACAATGATCCAATAGAAGCTGAATACCCTGTATCTTCCGCAATATAAGCACAAATCTCACTTGGAGATAAATTATTGTAGAAAGAAGTATTTAAATCTGGGACAGTCACCGTAGGTTCTACTACATTTTGATTGCCACTATTATTCTCACTTCCACCATTGATAGTTGTAGATTCTGAATTATTAGAAGATACAGAACTATTAGATGTATAACTTGCACTAGATGTTGTTTGTTCTACTTCTGACTTTGTACCTTTTGATACAGTCACTGTAATTGTATCTCCTTTTTTAATGACAGCACCATTTTCTACAGATATTGAAATTACTTTTCCACTTTCAATAGAATCACTGTAATCTTCAACAATGTCTAATGTTAATGAATTTTCCTCGGCCCAAGCTTGGATATTTTCTAAAGAATAGTTAGAAAGATCTGGGACTGTTATTTGTAATGATTCTAAGGAAGGTGTTACTTTGACAGTCACTTTATCACTTCTTTTTACAGTTGTTCCTGCACCAGGTTCCATAGAAATAAATGTACTTTCAGGAAGTTCATTATTCATTTCATATTCATAAACAACATTAGTGAATTTATTGTTTGTAAACCAATCTTTGATTTCTTGTTCTGTTTTACCAGTGAAATCAGCTAACGCAAATTCTTTATCTGGATCCGCACCTTGTGATAAAGTAATCGTCATAGATGCATTTTGTTCTAAAACTTCGCCTTCGTTTAATGATTGTTTCATGACAATATTCTCTTCAGTTTCTTCTGAATAAATATATTCATATTGAACTTGATCATCATTAACTTTATTTTCACTCTTCCATACTTCAACATATTTCTTAGATAAACCAATAAAGTTTTTTACTTTAACACTGCTATTAGATAAAGCTAGAATAGTAATAGTAGTAGCGACAGAAATCACGCCTGCAATGATACCTACCATGATTACCTTTACACTCTTTTTTAATTTTTTATTGTTCATAGTTATCACCTTTTATTCAATCGTTAATAGATATCTAGATCTTGTATTTGTCTTAGTTAAGCGATATGTATGCCCATTGGCATAACCTGTAATCTCACCAACATCTTGAATAGAATACATCTCAAAGATATCTCTAGCTTGTGTTGTGGATACATCAATATAAATACGATATGTTCCACTAGATAGATTTGTAAGATCACAATCTGCATTAAACCAAGTACGTGTATATGAGTTATCACACTTCATATAACGTGTCATATCTCTTTGAGAAGAAGAAATATTTGTATCAAATGTAGACAATGTCCCATCTTCTTTTTCTATTAGGATCTTGTATGTTGGATTTGTATCAGAAGTAAAATCTGTTTGATAGATACCTGCATATGCTTCCATAGTTAAGTGACCATTCTCTAAAGATAAACTAGTTGTTCCAAACTTAGGAACTAAAGCTGATGGTTTATTGATGACACTCATGTCAATGGATTGTTTTTCAACAGATAATGAATAACGATAATTACTACTTGGGTCTGCCAATAGTTTTACTAATGATCCATCACTCCTTGTATAAGAATGATCATAGTCAGTTCCATTCATAAAGAAGGAATAATAACCAACAGAATCATTATTAGTTACTCTTACACCAATATAATAGTTACTGATATCAATATCATCTAAATCAAAAGATGTAGTAAACTTCACTGCATTTGTTGTATAGCCTGCTAACAATTGTTCACTTGAATTCTCTGTTGTACATGGAATGACAATTGCTTTCTTAGTATCTGCGTTTGTTAGAATCAAATCATGTTTTACTTCACCACTGATTGCGTTCATTTTTCTAAATAGAGCTAAACCAGAAATCGTTACAACATGACTATCTTCATTAAATTGAACATCTTGAATTGCCGCAATCATCTTTCTATTCTCTTCTAAAGCATCAATTGTTTCATAACTATTTGATGAATTGTTATCAGGTGTTGGAGTTGGTGTTACATTGTCATGATTTGAATTATCTTTTGCGACATAACTTACCCAATTATCACATGAAGCAAACCATTGATCATTACCAATCTTGTACCATGTATATTTATCATCTTGAACAACATCATATACATAGTAAGAGCCACCTTCTTGTGCTACTCCAACTGTAGAATATCCAGTACCTGGACCTTTACGAATATTCAATCCAGAAACATTGACCGTTGCGGTACCAATGACAGTAGTATCTGTATTACCATTAGGAACATTGCCACTCAATAATGTAATGTATTTCTTTTCAATCCATCCAACATTCGTATTCCAATCATACTCTTTCGTTTCTTCACCAGAAAATGTATATTTTTTACCATCAACAATATAATTTGTTGTTTGAATCTTATACCAATCACCATTTTCTTCTAAAATAGAAACTGTAAAGTTCTTTTGATATGTCGCACCATATTCGGTCGTATATAAATCACTTCCATTGATGTTATTTTTAATTCCAACACCATATGTATTTATTACACCAACAGCATTCTCATTAAATTCAGTCAGATTTCCATCATTACCGTTATAGATCTTATCAAAACGATACGCTAGAGAAGATATCACATATCCATAATATGGATCAGATGCATACTTCACACTAATTCCACTACCTTTGTTTCCAAAATGTGAACCAAAGAATCGATAATCCTCTGTATCACAATATTCTCTTAATAATACTGATGCTTGATAATAAATTGCTTCTTCAACAGAATTAAAGTATCTTGCTTGATTAGGATCATCATCATAAGCACTCACACCAAATAAGTTATTACGATCTAATGCATAAGTACTTTTGCCCCAACCCGATTCATTAACAGCTTCCGCAAATAACAACAATGCGTTAACGCCATATTTGTTTTGCGCATCTACAAATGTCTGTCCTTGATTCCATAGTTTTGATTCAGAGCCAATTCCATTTGCTTGTAAGAAGGAATTATACGAAGAAGCAGATATATCAGATTTCTGTCGTAAAGGCATGAATTGATAGTAGTTGTAGTAAGTTCCAACTTGATTCGTATAGTAACGATCACTATAGAAATCATAGTCATTATAAGAATAATACACATCCCCTACATTCATCCAACTCGCTGCAGGTCCTACAATTGCGTTGAACTTTTTATTTGGCTCATTTCCATTGATTGCCCAACCACTATACGCTACAAATCTTAATTCTTTATAATTACCATTTTGTTCTACAACATAATAGGCTTGTTTACATCTAACAGAGAAAGGTTGTTCATTTTCATCTGTTGTATCATTTCCTCCTAGATAAATAGGTAAATTATTTGTAATAAATTTATATGGAACCAAATCAATATTTTTTAAATCAATGATGCCATCAAAATCAGTAATATTGATATGTACATCACCTTTACCATTATCATAAGATTCTGTAGAAAAATACTTCACTTCAACATGTTTAGGAATATATGTACTTTTTGTACCACCATATTGATAAATAGTAGTTGTTGCTCCAGCACTTCTCATTGGATAGGTATATGCAATTCCACTATTCATCGCAATGATCTTAGTAGGTGAATAAGAACTTGCATGTCTAACAACCGCATCATTTCCATTTCTTTCCATTACAGATTTAGCTTCAGAGAAAGACGCATAACAACCTTTTTTATCAAAACCACCTGTATCATTAACTGTATCTACCTCAAACGCATCACATTGCATTGGATAATAATCACTATAAGATTCTTTTGCCTGCACTTGATATACATGATTCATAGATACACTGATACAAGATAACAACAATATACCAATCATGACTAATTTATGGATCAATTTCATATCATGCTCCTTTCAACGATACTTTTACAGAAACAGGTTCTTCCTGTCCTTCTATATAAACTTTCAATGTCCCACTCATTCTAGAAATTGAACGTTCTTGATCTAATGTAATAAAGAATAAACATCCCTCATCATTTTCACTAAGTTCTTTTCCAATCATATTCTCACTTTTCATAGAATGAATATTAGATGATTCCGCTTCAAATGAAGAACTATCTGATTCAAATGTTGCACTTTGAATCACTACAAATTCATCATTTAAACTTTCCACTTTTAATTTCAAAGCAAATACTCTAGCAGAAGAAGGTAAAGATAAACTAGAATCACCATCATACATATCATCACCAGTCACTTCATAAATATTTGAAACAGAAAATGTAATATTAGAATCATCAGATATAATTGCATTTTTATTTGTATAAACTAAATCATTCATACTACTTTCATGACTCATCAAATCAAACGTATAACTTTCATCTTTATAGTTAATAACTAATGTACTCTTTCCACTATCTATTACAGGAATAAAGATATTCCCTTGAAAAGAATCATTTGAAGATAATGAATACCAAACATTCTTCTTTCCTAAATAATAAGAATTTTCTTCTAATGTATTCACATAATCAGAAACATCAGATAAACAAATACCTTCCTCTGTAACAAAGTCAGATAATGAATAAGAACTTGCATTCTCATGAATTTCAAGAGTCGCTATGATAAATGAGAAATCCAATTTGTCACTTGAATAAACAGAATAATCACTAAATGATACATTCAATACAGGTTGTTCTGTTTCTTTGACTTCTTCTACAACAGAATCTATCACTCTATCTTCTGTTTCATCACTTTTATGCATTACAAAATGCACACCACAACCAATTAGTGAACTCAACACAATACACAAAACAATAAAACAAACATTCTTTCTTTTTGACATAGCACTCCTATCACTAATATTATAGAAAAAAACTTATACACAATGTATAAGTTCAAATCAATTGTTTAATTTTATTCTTGATTTTCAATCTACTTTTTAAACAAATTTTCACAAAAATTTCACAAAACCATAAAATAACTAAAAAAGGCCAAGATTCACTATCTCAGCCTTCAATTTATATAATCATTTTATAACTTACGCATCTTCAGATGTTTCTTCATCTTCTTCATGCCATTTTCTAGCAAAGTACATGG
>CAVHRL010000085.1:6050-7318 GCA_963638375.1 Lachnospiraceae bacterium | reverse complement strand
CAAATCAAGACTGGTTCTATGAGCCGTACAGACCGTATTGCTAAGTACAACCAATTAATGAGAATTGAAGAAGAATTAGGCGATGTAGCTGAATTCCGTGGAAGAAAAGCTTTCTACAATGTTAAAGCTCTTTCTTCAGCTGAATAATTCATTCTAAAATTGGATTGATAAAGAGATATGAGAGAAATCTTGTATCTCTTTTTTTGGTATTTATGGTAAAATTTATGTATTGACTTAAAGCTTACTTTAAATGATTTAATAATAGAGGATTAGGGGGATTTTATTTTATGCATATTCCAGAGAATTATTTATCACCATCAACATGTGCTGTTTTAACTGTGGCAATGGCACCTGTTTGGTACAAGGCTAGTAAAAATGTGAAAACACATTTAGATCAAGATCATTTACCAATGTTAGGTGTTGGTGCAGCATTTAGTTTTGTTGCGATGATGTTTAATATTCCAATTGTTGGTGGAAGTTCAGGTCATGCGATTGGAGGAACATTACTTGCGATACTTTTAGGTCCTGATGCAGCATGTATTGCGGTCAGTGTTGCTTTGCTGATACAAGCTGTATTATTTGGGGATGGTGGAATACTATCTTTTGGTGCGAATTGTTTTAATATGGCATTTATTTTGCCTTATTTAGGGTATTATTTATATAAATTGTTTACAAAGAATAGTGAGAAAAAATCTCGTAATTTGATTTCTGCGTTTATTGCTTCTTATGTTGCAATCAATGTTGCGGCATTATTTGCAGCGATTGAGTTTGGAATTCAACCAATCTTATTTAAAGATGCAAGTGGTAATGCTTTATATTGCCCATATAGTTTAAGCGTTAGTATTCCAGCGATGATGATGGAACATTTAGTTTTATTTGGATTCGTGGAAGCTATCTTTACAACTGGTGTACTATCTTACCTGTATCAAACAAAACCAAATCTTGTAAATAGTGAAGTGAAATCAAATAAGCCAATTTACCTATTATTAGGCGTACTAACTGCTTTAGTTCCTCTAGGTCTTATCGCACAAGGTACAGCGTGGGGTGAATGGAGTAACGAAGAATTAATCGAACAGATTGGTTATGTTCCTAGTGGGATGCAAAATGGTTTTTCTTTTGATTCTATTATGCCTGATTATTCTTTAAATGGATTACCTGCTGTATTTACTTATTATTTGAGCGCAATGATTGGCGTTGCATTATTAATTATCATATTTAAAATGATATCATCGATGAAAAAGAAAAACGCATGAGAGAGATTCCTGATT
>CAVHRL010000085.1:0-6040 GCA_963638375.1 Lachnospiraceae bacterium | reverse complement strand
GGTTAACAAAAGAAGAAAAATACGAAGCCGAAAAATCTAGTTCGGCTTTTGTTGATAGAACGATTCTTGAATTGATTTCTTCGATTCAAAGATTTGAAAAAACGAATATTAAAAATCAAAGCCATAATGCTTTAGTTGATCTATTCTTTGTGATAGAAACAATATTATGTGTTTCTTTATCCACGAATATGTTATTTACATATGTGGTGTTAGCTTTGTTTTTAGTTTTGCTTTGTATGATGAAAAGTGAAGTGATGGCAAGAATCGTTCGAGGTGGAGTCATTGCGACATTTTTTTGCGCTTTGATTTTGTTGCCAACTTTACTTCTTGGAAATAGTAAAACATTTATTCGGATTACATTAAAAGTGTTACTATCTTCTTCTTTGATTTATACATATAACGAGTATCACACAAGTAATGAAATTATTTCTTGTTTAAAGACATTACATGTTCCAGATGTTTTTATTCTTACATTAGATATGACATTTAAATATATTGTGATGTTATCTAAAATCTGTAAGGAAATATTAATTGCGTTAAAATGCAGAATGATTGGTAAATTACCAAAAAAAGATCGTTCTATGATGAATGTTGGAGGAATGACTTTTATTCGATCTATAAAATATAGTGAAGAGATGAATGATGCAATGAAATGTAGAGGATTTAATGGGACATATTATAATCATATGAAATTGCATTTGGATGGGATAGATTATTTCGTGGTTGGAATGATGATATTGGAATTAATTGTGTTTTTGTTTTTTGGGAGATAGATATGGAAATAGTAAAGCTAAAGAATATTACATATGCATATGAAGATGAAAAGGTTTTAGATAATATTTCTTTATCTATTGAAAAAGGCGAATGTGTTATTTTGATGGGGAATAATGGTTGTGGGAAATCAACGTTATTAAAAGTTTGTAATGGATTATTAGATTTTAAAGGCGAGTATTGGTTTGAAGGTATCAAAATTAACGCACAGATCTTAAAAGATTCTAAATTATCTAAAGAATTTCATCAAAAGATTGGATATGTATTTCAAAATAGTGATGTACAGTTGTTTTCTACACATGTTTATGAAGAAATTGCTTTTGCTCCATCTCAAATGAATTTAACGGATGAAGAAATTCATAAAAGAGTGAATGATATTTTGAAGTTATTAAATCTTGAAAAGTTAAAAGATCGTTCTCCATATCAGTTAAGTGGAGGAGAAAAAAGAAAAGTAGCTTTAGGTTGTGTATTATCACAAAACCCAGATTTATTAATTTTAGATGAACCATTAGCTTCTTTAGATACAAAAAATCAAAAATGGTTAAATGATTTCTTAATTACTTTAAAACAGAGTGGTAAAACAATGCTTATTGCAACACATGATGATCAGTTCGCTAAAACGATGGCAGATCGAATCGTATATTTATCAGATGAACATACAATTGCATAATCGTTTTGCTTGCATGTTTGTGTGAACATCTTTAGAATATGACGCATTGAAGGAGCTTTGTATGAAGAAAAAAATCTTAACATGTTTAAGTTTATTATTGATGATTAGTGGGTGTAGTAGTCAACAAACAAGTAGTGTTACTTCTACAAGTGAAACAAAAAGTGAAGATATTGTTTTGTCAGACATCTATGATAATTTATCTAGTGATAACCAATTTGATATCATGGTGAAAGATGATTTGAAAACATTTATAGAACATGGGACAGGTATCTTATATTTTAGTTTTCCTGAGTGTCCATGGTGTCAGGCTTATATTCCAATGTTAAATGAAGTATTAAAAGAAGAAGATGCTAGAGCTTATTATTATAATATTCATATTGATAAAGAAGAGGATAGAGATTTCTATGATGAAATTGCACAGCTGTTGATTGATCAAAATGAATCAGGAAATGAAGATGTCGTTTTATATGGAAATGATGGGAAACCATTGATTTATATGCCATTAGTATTATTTATCAATAATGGAAAGATTCAAGCTTGGAATGGAGAAAGTAATACAAACGATAGTGATGAGATATCACCTGAAGATTATTGGACACAAGATAGAAAAGATAATCTAAAAAGTGAATTGAGTGAATCGATTAAAGAAATCAAAAAAGTCCAAGAAGAAAATGATGCCAAGGGATGTGATACTGGTTGTTCCTATGGTAGTTAACATTGCACGAATAAATAAGCAGTGTTATAATCTTAAAGCGCACGAAAGGAGCTATTCATGTTGGATGCAATTTTAATGATTGTATCTGCATTAATGATTGTATTATCATTGTTGCAGAGTGGTAAAACAGATGGTATGTCAGGTGCATTCACTGGTAATGGTGGATTGAACTTGTTTGCAAATGTGAAAGAAAGAGGATCTGAAAAGGTCATTTCAAATATTACATTAGTGCTTGGAATTGTTTTCTTTGCATTAGTTATTATCATTCGTATCGTCTAACAAAGTGCCGGGTTTTGCCGGCTTTTATTTTAATTATGATGGAAGATTTAAAAGAACAAATATTGAAATATATTGAGGAACATCCAAAAGGGAAAAGAAAGTTTACAAATATTGTAGACGCTTTTGACATGCATTCTGATTCACAACGTGATGCATTGTCAAATGCATTGGATGAATTATCTAAAGAGTATTTATTATTTAAAGCAGAAGGTGGTCAATATCAAAATCGTAAACAAGCTAATATTATAGAAGGTAAGATTTCTATTAATAAGGCAGGAATGGGGTTTATTGATATTGAAAATCAGGATTCTATTCGTATAGACGCAAAAGATCAAAATAGTGCATTACATGGTGATATTGTTTTAGTGAAATGTTCTCCTTGGCAATCTTATGGTGAAGTAATTAAAGTCATCAAAAGAGCTAAGAATCACATTATTGGAACATATTTCAATACAAAACGTGGTTTAGTATTGATTCCAGATGATGAAAAACTTCAAAATAAAACAATTAAAGTCATGCAAAGTACAAAGTTTGTTCCAATTGATGGAATGAAAGTTGTATGTGATATTGTTTCTTATAGTAAACCAATGGTAGTACAAGTTGTAAAAGAAATTGGTTATAAAGATGATCCTGGTGTGGATATTTTATCTGTTCTTTTGGATCATGATATTCAAGCAGAATTTCCTGAAGAAGTGATGCAACAAGTGCATGAGATTCCTCAAGTAGTTTTAGAAGAAGAAAAAAAAGGTAGAACAGATTTAACAAAAATAAATACAGTTACTATTGATGGTGATTCTTCTAAAGATTTTGATGATGCAGTATCTGTAAGTAAAACAAAAAGTGGATACAATTTAAAAGTATCTATTGCGGATGTATCACATTATGTTAAAGAAGGAACACCTTTAGACGAAGAAGCTTTTAAAAGAGGGTGCTCTACTTACGTGACAGATCGTGTTGTTCCAATGTTACCTCATGAATTGAGTAATGGAATTTGTTCTTTGAATCCTCATGTGGTTAGATTGACTTTAACATGTGATATGAATGTAAATCGTGATGGAGAAGTAACGGATTATTCTATTTATCCTTCTTTTATCTGTTCTACAGAAAGAATGACATATAACAATGTAAATAAGATATTAGATGGTGATCTGAAATTACAAAAAGAATATGAACATCTTGGTAATTTATTCTTTGATTTAAGAGATTGTGCAGATGCAATTAGAAGACATAGAACACAAAAAGGTGCTATTGAATTTGGATCAAAAGAAAGTGAAATCGTCGTTGATCAAAATGGTCATCCAATCGATATTCATCCAAAAGAAAGAGGGCATGCTGAAGAAATGATTGAAGACTGCATGGTTGCGGCAAATGTATGTGTTGCTAACTTTATGAAGTGGCAAGAAATTCCAAGTGTATATAGAATTCATGAAGAACCACAACCAAAAAGAATCAAAGATTTCATTCGTGTATCGGAAATGCTAGGACATAAACTTGTATTATCTAAAGGTGACATTTACCCAAATGAAATCCAAAGATATTTACAATCTATAGAAAATACTGAAGAATATCCAGTTTTAAGCATGATGTTATTAAGATGCATGTCAAAAGCTGTATATGATAGTAATTGTGTTGGACACTTTGGTCTTGCGGAAGAAGAATATTTACATTTTACATCTCCAATTCGTAGATATCCTGATTTAATGGTTCATAGAATGTTAAGAAAGTATTCCTTTGAACAATGTTTAGATCTTTCACAGAGAAAAATAGATGAAGAAAAATGCCAAGAAGCTGCAGAACAATCTTCGTTGAGAGAAAGAGAAAGTACAGATGCCGAATACGATTGTGATGATATGAAGAAAGCAGAGTATATGTTGGATCACCTACATGAAAAGGCAGAAGGTATCATTACAGGGGTACAAGCTTATGGATTTTATGTGCAATTAGAGAATACAGTAGAAGGGCTTGTGAGTGTGAATGCATTGCGAGATGATTATTATAGTTATGATCAAGATCGCATGCAATTAGTAGGTGCAAGAGGTCATAAAGTTTATAGAGTTGGAATGAAAGTGAACGTTAGTTGTTTGGATGCCAATAAGATGAAAGGTGAAATTGATTTTGTCTTAGTTGGAAAGAATGGAAAAACTTTCACTGGAAAAAATAATAAGAGAAAGACAACCTCTAGAAATCACGTTCGTTCTAGAAGAAATGGAAGGAGAAGTAATGGCAGAAAGAAACGGTAAAGAAAAAACTGTAGCGTTGAATAGAAGAGCTTCGCATGACTATTTCTTAGATGATCGATATGAGTGTGGAATTCAATTAACTGGAACTGAAATAAAATCTATACGTGCAGGGAAAGTGCAATTTAAAGATTCCTATATTTCTATTTATAAAGGCGAAGCATGGATCAAAGGAATGCATATTTCTAACTACAGTTATGGAAATATTTTCAATGTTGATGAAGAAAGAGATAGAAAACTATTACTTCATAAATTGGAAATACGTAAAATATATGACAGTATTCGAATGAAAGGATATACGGTCGTACCTGTTAGAATGTATTTGAAGAATGGTAGGGCAAAGTTAGAAATTGCTTTAGCGAAAGGTAAAACGCTCTATGATAAGCGTCAATCAGATAAGATTCGTGATGCGAAAAGAGAAATGGAAAAGGCAATGAAATCGCGTGGATAAAACTTGCCTTTTCTAATATTCATGGTATATTACACATGTATCACTCATGGGGTTGTCATGGTTTCGACAGGTTTATGTTTGATTCAGGTTGCAGTGGAGTGATGACCTAATCATCAACTAAATTTAAACGCTAACAATAACGTTAACTACGCATTTGCCTAAGTCGTAAAGTATACGCAGCATTGCACAGTCTCATAGTCGGCCACTGATTATGATTCGCACCTGGTATGCCAGGACCACGTGGATAAGGCATTCTTGATGTCTATAGAGAATGCACGAAAATATATAGGCAAATTCAACGATCGTTCGTTCATTGTCATAGTCGTTGTCTTATTGAACAGTGAACTAAACTGTAGATACTTGAATGTGGGACTACTCTTGGACACGGGTTCGACTCCCGTCAGCTCCATAAACACGCAAAAAACCGCATAAATAAGCGGTTTTTGTTTTTTGTGAGTCACAAATGAGTCACAAATTTTAAAAAATTTCATTCAACACGGAGCGTAGGTCGCCTCGTGCTTCTTCATAAATATGAGCGTATGTCTTGCGCATCTCTTCAACAGTGTGGCCCAAACGGTCAGCGATAAGTTGATCGTCTATCTTTCCAGAACGAATCAGATACGAAGCATGAGAGTGACGGAACCCATGTGGCGTAATCCGAGGTACGCCTGCTAGCTTAATGTACTTATCTAGATTAGACGCCAATGCTTGGCGAGAAAGAGGCGCTACGCCACCAAAGACAAAGTAGTCGGACGAGAACCCATCCAAGCAAGAAGTAGCCGCGTAGCGACGGCGTAAGAGAGCCAGCAGGGAGTCCTGCAGGTCGATGCGGCGTATCGAGTTCTTCGTTTTTGGAGAAGTGTGTAAATGTCAACTATATTTTTTAGAAAAAACGGAATTAGAAGTTAAGAAAAAAC
>CAVHRL010000084.1:5717-7662 GCA_963638375.1 Lachnospiraceae bacterium | reverse complement strand
GCAACAGATACATTCTCACAATTACTTAAAGATACAGTAGAAAAGACCAAAGAAGCTGAGAAGAAATCAAAAGAAGTTGGTATATCAATTGGTTTAGAACAAGGAAAAACTGAAGAAAAACTATCTTTTGCGAAACAAATGATAAGTAAGAAATATCCTATTAAAGAGATACAGAGTCTTACTGGATTATCGAAAGAAAATATACAGAATTTGTAAATGACTTGTAAAAAGTCATTTTTTTATTGACATTAAAGTTTAGAAAGCTATGATTTTTATGGCAGTTTTGAAGGAGGTGGTTTTATGAATCAAGGTAGTCCGATAGGCACACTTGCGAGTGATGAAGTGCCTTTATCTTACAAAAATCATAAAAATCATTTCTGGAGGAACGTAAAATGGAAAAAGAATACGAAAAAGACCTCGAGATTTTTAGAGGCCTTTTAAAAGAAAAAAAATTTGTTGCTTTGCGTGCAATGGCACAAGATATGAATGAAAGTGATATTGCCGTTATTTTAGAAAAGATGGAAGACGAAGATATGTTGAAAATCTTCCGCTTATTCCCAAAAGAACTTGCTGCAGATGTCTTCTCTCAATTAGATGATGATTCTCAACAATATATCATTACGCAGTTAAGCGATCATGAAGCAGGTGTTGTTATTGATAATATGTATGCTGATGATGCTACGGATTTGTTGGAAGAAATGCCAGCAAATGTTGTAAAGCGTATTTTAACGTATACTTCTGCTGAAACGAGAAAAGATGTAAATCATTTATTACAATATCCTGAAGATTCTGCTGGTTCTATTATGACCGTAGAATTTGTGGATCTTAAATCTACGATGACAGTTGAAGATGCAATACATCGTGTACGTAAACTGGGGACAGATTCTGAAACAGTTAATGTATGTTATGTTTTAGATGCAAAAAGAGAATTAATTGGTACAGTAGCTATTCGCTATTTAATTATCAGAAATAAGAATGAGTTAATTCATGATATTATGCATGAGGATGTTGTTTCTTGTTCGACATCAGATGATCAAGAACATGTAGCGCAAATCTTTAAAAAATATGACTTTACTGCTTTACCAGTTGTAGATAAAGAAAATAGAATGGTTGGTATCATTACTGTTGACGATATCATGGATATCATGGAACAAGAAGCAACGGAAGATATTGATAAGATGAATGCAATCATTCCAAATGATAAACCTTATCTAAAAACAAGTGTTTTTGAAACTTGGAAGAAGAGAGTTCCATGGTTGTTATTATTAATGATATCTGCAACATTTACTGGAGGAATCATTACTTCCTTTGAAAATGCATTAAGTAAAGTTGTTGTTTTAACGGCGTATATTCCAATGTTAATGGATACAGGTGGAAATGCTGGAAGTCAATCTTCTGTTGAAGTTGTGCGTGGTTTATCGCTTGAAGAAATTACATCAAAGGATTTTCCTAAGGTTGTGTTAAAAGAATTATTAGTTGGTCTTTTATGTGGCATTACTTTAGCGAGTGCAGTATTTTTGAAGAGCTTATTTATTGATCAAATTGGAATTTATGTTGCAATTGTAGTTTCTGTTACTGTTGTTTGTACAGTATTTTTCTCTAAGATGATTGGAAGTATCTTGGTTATGGTTGTTGATAAATTAGGACTAGATCCAGCTGTTGTGGCTTCTCCTGTACTAACAACGATCATTGATGCTTTGTCTTTATTGATTTATTTTTCAATCGCAACGACTGTATTACATATCTAAAACCTGAGATTTTTCTCGGGTTTTTTTGTAAAATGAATGTATGAAAAAAAGAACATTTGCGATTGAAGTTATTTCTGCTTGTTTAGTCATCGGTGGATTTGTTGCTAGCAAGTTTAAAACAATTGATTTTAAACAAAATACAAATAGTAATATTTCAAATAATCAATCTTTAGAAGTTTATTTTATTGATGTCGGAC
>CAVHRL010000084.1:0-5707 GCA_963638375.1 Lachnospiraceae bacterium | reverse complement strand
AAGCAATGTTAATTGATGGTGGATTACCATCAGCTTCTCAAAAAATCTATTCATTTTTAGAAAATAAGAATATCAATCATTTGAAATATATTGTTGCGACACATGCACATAATGATCATGTTGGTGGATTATCTGCAGCACTAGAACAAAGTGGTTGTGATGAAATATTAGTTCCTTATTTAGAAAGTGATAATGAACGATTTCAAACCCTGTTATCTAAAGCTGATGAAAAGGAAGTATCTATTTTACAAGCAAAGGAAGGAGAAACGTATTCATTAAGAAATGCTGAAATTAAGATATTAGGGCCTACAGATATTATTGAAAATGATGATAATAATAATTCATTGGTTTTTCGATTGGATTATAAAAATGTGTCTTTTTTGTTTACTGGAGATGCAGAACAAATGGAAGAACAATTATTACTCTTTAATCATTATGATGATTTAAACGTAGATGTTTTAAAGGTAGGACACCATGGAAGTCATAACGCTGCGAGTTCTGCTTGGATGGAAGCTGTGAATCCACGATATGCGGTGATATCATGTGGAAAGGACAATAGTTATGGTCATCCTCATGAGGAAACTTTGGAATTATTAAAACAACAAGGAACAATGATTTATAGAACAGATTTACAAGGAACGATTCATTGTTCTACAGATGGAAATGAAATTACTTTTGATACTGAAAAAGAATCAAATGAAATTCAAACAAATTATGAGATAAATGGATATGTTCTAAATACAAGTAGTAAGAAATTTCATTCAGCAAGTTGTGATAGTGTAAAAACAATATCAGAAAAGAATAAATTGATATCTAATCATAGTAGAGAAGAATTGATAGAAGAAGGATACACGCCTTGTGGTAAGTGTAATCCATGAAAAAACACCAAGTGTTATTTGCTTGGTGTTTTTGGTTGTTCTGCATCCATGATTGCTCCGCAATATGGACAAATTTCTTTTTCGAAATTTACTCTTTTATCGCAATTAGAACATGTGCATTGTGGTAAATATACAAATCCATTAATTGATTCAGGATCTTCTCGTGTGAAATGTATCCAATAAGCATGCTTTGTTTCATTCATATGCTTCACCTCTTATTTATACTTTAACATTTTCCCTTTGTAAGCGTCTACTTACTTGATTGTGAATTCTATGCAAATCGTATCCATATCATTATTTGAGTTTATGATAAATTGATAAATAAAAATATCTCCACATTCTTGATATCCATTTTGATGCATTTGTTGAATTAAAGAATTCAAAGTTGATGTAGAAATAATCTGATTTGAAGGTACTTCTGTGATGAGACGATAGTATTTGTGTTTTGGAATAATTGAAAACTTTTCGTCTTTTTCCATGTTTTGTGTAATGAACAATAATCCATAATCGGAAGGATATGTTTTTTTGTTTAAATAATTACTATGAATATGGTATACAGGTCTAGCGATGCCAGAATTTGCAAGATTAATATATTCAAAGTTAGGAGTGATTGGAATATAGTAAAGATCTTGACGTACTCCAGTTTCGTAAGGGATGTTATTTTGATAGTTTTCTAATAAAACTTGTAAATCTAATGCGTTTTGATAGCGGGCGTATGCATATTCTACATCTTGTTTTAATTGTGAGATATGATTATTTAATTGTTGTTTTCCAGCAGTAATATCATTGTTTTTTAACATTGATTGAATCGTGGAAAGAGGTATTCCTAAAGCGTTATATTGTTTAGTCAATATTAAAAGATGGAGATCTTGTGTGGAATAATCACGATATCCATTTTCTTTTCTTTTAGGATGAATGATTCCTTTCTTCTCGTAGAAACGAATCATATCTTTTGATATTGCGGTTTCAATACTTGCTTGTTTGATATTCATAAGAGTTGTGAAAAAATAAACAAAATCGTTGACGTTGGAATTGTTCTAACGTTTACAATGATTATATAACAAATGGAGGGTTAATTGGAATGAAAAAAGTATTTACAGGATTACTTTCGTCTGCAATGATGCTCAGTTTAGTAGGCTGTTCATCATCAAGTAGTGGAAAGTATACTGCAGGAACTTACACAGGAAGTGGAAAGGGTCATAGTTCTGATGTAACTGTTACTGCAACATTTTCTTCTTCAGAAATCACAAAAGTTGAATTAGATGTTTCTGGAGAAACAGAATCAATTGGTGGCAAAGCAGCGGATGAGTTAGTACAACAAATCATGGATAAACAATCTAGTGATATCGATGGAGTATCTGGAGCTACTGAAACTACAAACGCAGTAAAGGCTGCATTAGAAGATGCTATCAAACAAGCAAGCGGTGCAGAAAGTGCTGAAAAGACAGAACTGACTGATGGCACTTATACTGAAACAGCAACAAGCTTTGGTGTAACTGGACTTATGAAAGGAACAGTCACAATCAAAGATAACAAAATTACAGACATTCAAATTACTGAAGAATCAGATTCTGCAACAGGACAATGGTTTAGCGTTGCGGAAGAAAAGTTGATTCCTAGAATTATTGAAGCACAAAGTGTTGGTGTAGATTCAATTACTGGTGCAACAACTTCTTCAGGAGCAATTAAAAATATTGTTTCATCCGCAATTGAAGAAGCTGGTGGTAAAAGTAGTGAATGGATGACAACTGTAGAAAAAAGTACAGAAGTTAAAAAGCTTGATGGATATGATGTAATCGTAGTTGGATTAGGTGGATCAGGCATTTTATCTTATTGCTCTGCAGCTAAAGCAGGTGCTAAAGTTTTTGGTATTGAAGCTGCTGGTGAAATTGGCGGAAACTCTGCCTCCGTATATGGACCAATGGTATTAAACAGTGAAAATTTAAAGAATAAATATACTGATGGTAAAGATTATATCGATGAAGATGAAGTTTATAAAACATGGTTGGAATATGTTGGAACAGATGAAAAAGCAGATGTCATCAAGGAAGCTGTATATGAATCTGGTTCAGCTGTAGATTACTATATGGATAACTTTGACTTTAGTTTTGATGGTATGGGTGGACTAGTTGGCTCTTTCGTTGTTCCATCTTGGGATAAAGAATGGACTGTCTATACTGCAGATGAAGAAAATACAAAGTGGTATGCATTTGGTCCAGACCACACATATCAATTCCAAAATGCTTTAGATAAAGCTAAAGCAATGAATGAAGATAATGACTATATGTTAGAACTTACAGCCGAAGAACTTTTAACAGATTCCGAAGGAAATGTAACAGGTGTTAAGGCTACAAGTTATGATGGTACAACATATGAAATTTCAGGTAAGTCAGTTATTCTTGCGACTGGTGGCTTCTTAGGAAATGATGAAATGTTGAAAGAAGTTTATGGAAGTACAGTGAAATCGATTGGTGATACGGTTAACGATGGTACAGGTATTAAGATGGGACAATCTGTTGGTGGTGCAACTTATGCATTAGGAACATTACCAATGATTCATGTATCTCAAGTTCCTAATATTATTCGTGATGATTCATTGACAGCAGATGAAAAGGCAATTTTATCTGCAATCGCTACAACAAGCGATGCGAAAGAAGTGGATGAAACAGGTGCAATTTTAGGTGCAACAGATGAATCTGGAACAACAAATAGTGAATTAACAGTTGGTATTGCTTATGCTCCTGGATTCCATTATTACAATGTTTATACACAAGATGAAATTGATACGATGAAAAAGAGTGGTTTATCTGAAACGACTGCAGCAGTGTCTATCTTTGGTCTAGGCCAAGGTGGAACAGTACCAGAAGCAGGTACACCAATTGATAGTATTGATCATATTGTTGAAGTAGCATTAGAAACAGAAAATGCTTGGAAGGGAACACCTAGTGAATTAGCAGAAGCATTAGGAATGGATGAAAAAACATTAACGAAATCATTGGGTGATGCAGATGAAACGTATTATCTATTTGAATGTTGCGGATATTCATATGGAACAGTTGGTTCTTTAGATGTTGATACAAATATGAATGTATTAAAAGAAGATGGAACACCAATCAAGAATCTATTTGCGGTAGGTCAAGATTCTGAAGGTGTTGCGAATAAAGAAGGTGAAGCTTATTCTCCATGGGGTGGACAAGCTCAATCTTGGACATTCGTATCTGGTAAGATTGCTGGAGAGGCAGCCGCAAAACTCGCAAAATAATTGAAAAGAAAAGCTTAAGATTACTAATCTTAAGCTTTTTTCCTATTCGAAAGTTACTTGATCAAAGTTTTTAATATTAATATTTGTTGAATAATATTTTGTGAGTGTTTGAATCGTTGTTGCGGTATCTTCTACACCAGCAGTTTCATATGTTGAATGCATAGATAATTGTGGTAAACCAATATCTACCGCATGGACACTGACTTGTATATTTGATAAATTACCTAATGTCGATCCTCCTAATGAATCAGAACGATTTGCAAATGTTTGATATGGTGTATTTGCCATATAACAGATTTGTTCTAATACAGATCTTGAAAAAGCATCTGTTGTATATTTTTGATTGGCACTTTCTTTGATTACAAGTCCCTTATTCATGTATGCACAATTGACACTATCTGTCTTTTCTGGATGGTTCGGATGTACTGCATGGGCATTATCTGCACTAACTAAGAAGGATTTAGAGATTGCTTGATAATATTCTTCTTCTGATTTCTTTAAACCATAATTGATTCTTTTTAATGTATCTTGTAAGAAAGTGGACATTGCACCTTGTTTTGTGTTAGAACCAACTTCTTCGTTGTCAAAACAAGCATATACACTAATATCGTGTTCGTTACTAGAATCTAAGAAAGCTTTTAATGTTGTGAATGCACATTGTAGATCATCTAACTTTGGTGAAGAAATAAATTCTTCTTTATATCCCCAAATACAAGGTCTTTGACGGTTGACTAAGAATAAATCAAAACCTAAAAGATTATCTACAGAAACATTCAAATATTCCGCAATCATCTTTTTAAAATCACCGACTTTTGCTTTTCCAGAAGAAAATAAAGGGCATAAATCAATCTGTCTATTTGTTGGAACACCTTTATTAACTTCGCGGTTAAAATGAATTGCAACGTTTGGTATCAACAATAAATCTTTATCAATATAAACAAGTTTATTTTTAATTGTATTTTCTTCTCTAACGAAAGCTCTACCAGCTATTGTAAGGGGTCTATCAAACCATGTAGAATCAATCATTCCGCCATATGCTTCTACATCTAATTTTAAATATTCACCTTGTCCTTTTAATTCGGGAACAGATTTCACTTTAAAAGTTGGTGAATCGCTATGTGAAGCACACATTTGAAAATGATAATCATCCAATGTTTGTCCTACTTTAAAAGCAATCAAACTAGAATGATTACGAATCGTATAATAATGATTTCCTTTTTCCAAGTTCCAAGAAGTATTTTCTGGTAAATATGTAAAGTTTGCATCATCTAAATACTTTCTAATTGATGAAATAGAATGAAACATACTTGGACTTTCTTGGATAAAAGTTAATAATTCTTGTGACATTTCTTTTGCGTTCATAAAAAAACTCCTTCAAAACATCTAATATCATAGCATTATTTCTAAATTAGACAATTTAAGTTGATTGTTAAAAAAAGATATAATTTTTTTAAGAAATATGTTATATTCCTTAAGCTAATTAGGGAATGATATGGCAAAAAAAGTAAAACAGATAGGTAAAAAAACACTCATTTTACTAGCGATTATTGTTGTTGTAATGATGTGT
>CAVHRL010000083.1:0-7900 GCA_963638375.1 Lachnospiraceae bacterium | reverse complement strand
GTTTTGTTCGACCTGATTGTTAGTGCTTTTTTAGATTTTTCATAATATCCAAAGCACCATGATGCATATGTTGTATTAAAATCATTCCATGGTATTTGAAAGTCTACATTGTTGTCTCTATACCATCCAATAAATCTAATGCACGTATCTATATCAAGAGATAAATTAATAGAAGTGATTTTGCTATTGTTGAAAACCAATTTTCTATAAATAGGTTTACCATCAATCCAAGTCCCTACTATCTGCTCATCTGTAGAGTATGTGTCCATACCCCCCCGTTTCTTGCAATAATACAATTTCCCATGTTCTACTCCTTCACAATTTTCTTGATTTCTTCAATCTTAGTTTCTAATGAATCATGATTTTCTTTTAGAAGATTATAGTTCTCTTCTAGTTGGTCATATTCTTCACCTAGTTCTTTGTAATGCACTTCTAAAGAATCATACTCTTCTTGCAATACGTCTTTTTCTGCTTTTAGCTTTTCGTATTCTTCTTTTGATACAGTATCTTGTGGATTATCCTTTTTTGTATCTGAATTATCCTTTTTTGTATCTTCTGTAGCCTTTACTTTAGCTAATGCAAGCACGTTTGGAATATGTCTTCCTGTATAGATAATACTTTCCCACTTGGTAGTATATGCCATCATTTGTGTTGAACCGCCACTATCTACAATAAATGCATGTTTAGCACCACATTCAATAGCATAGCTTTGCATTACACTAGGAAGTACTTTTGAACCTGTACATACAATACACCATGAATCATCAATCATCATGTACATTGTTTGACTATTAGATGTTGTATCTTTATTTCCAAAGGCACTTGATTTGTAATTGCACTTTTCACCATTGAATACTACTGTGGCATATGGTGAACAAGCAAAGATTACATCATCTTTTGATAGCCAATATGAATCAGCAGAACATCTTCCACAAGTTCCATCAATTTCTTGATAGAACACTTCATATGCACTATTCTTTGGAGCTAAATCTAAGCCGTTTGTGTGTACTCTGTCACCCTCGCTTTGTTCTACTCCATAGTGTTGTCCGTATTCTGTATCACTAGTCATTTCAAAGTAATTACAATTTGCTAGTGCCATGATTACCATGTTTGAATGGTCATAGTTTCTAATGTCTTGCACCGCTTTTTCAGTACCTAATGCACTAAGCATATGTAATTGTTTATAATCACCATACCCTTTGAATACTTTTAGATTTGCTCCTTGATATGTGATTGATTGATAACCATCTTTTAATGTCATTTTAGTATCATCTCCTTTTGTGTAATTGATACTTGAGCATGTTTTAACACTTGCTCCTAAAGTGCTTTTAATTGTAGTAAATGAAGTGTCTACAAACATAACCTCTAATGGATTTAATTCGTTGTAAAGTGTCCATGTTCCATTGCTTGCTTTGTAACGTTGTCTCACATCACCCTCTGCAATTTCTAAGTGAATGTGATTTCCTGTTACCTTGCCACTTGTTGGGTATTTCGTACCCTCTTGAAACATAATCTCATCATGATATAGCTTACCAATAATTCGTGCATTATTATCATGAGTAAGTGATACTGTTACAATTCTGTCTACTCCATCAGCACAATGTACCTTAGTAGGATTACCACTAGAATCACATGATAGAAAGTGATATGTGTTAGTACCGCTATACCAACAACATGTACACTTCCAATATGTGTTTCCTCTTGCATACCAATAGTCTTTCCCTGTGTCTTTACCACCCAAGTCAACCGCTTGATTTGCATGTGAATATGACCCTCTAGGTAATTGTGTTATGTTTAAGAACTCCATTCCAAAACATAGATTGTCCATATATTATTTTCCTTTAAATCATACAATGTGATATATTACGCACATACTCACACTATTACTTGAATCGTTTATTGTGTAAGTCTGATTTGCTGTAGCGGTGAAAATCTCATCACTCATTTTTTCCATGCTATTATTGAAAATCATTCTTCGATATTGTCCTGCTTTTAGAAAAGTAAAAGTTTGATTAACCATTTTAAAACAGTTTCCTGTAATTGTTGGATAGTTTAATACAGTCGCTGGTGTTCCCGAACTGTTAGTAATACAATTCATCATTTCACTAGAGACTTTTGTTCGGTAAGCTACTTCATCATAGTTTTCCACCTGTGCAAGTGACGTATCACCTTTTCTAACCACTAAACAATTTCCCATATGTTCTCCTATCTCTTGACTAATACTGTCAAGCTCGTTGTTGTTGCTTCTTTAGCGTAAAATGTAATACTACCATTTGCAGTAGTAGCTTTAAGTACTTTCGCCCATTCTTTTAAGTCGGTTTCTATTGTTGGAAGTGTCCAATGTGTCTGCACGTCCAAAATTGGATTATCGTTTGCTGTAATACCATCAACTGCTACGCTTTGATAGTAGTATCCGTTAGTGCTATCTTTTGACCATGATGTGCCTAGCGTGATTGTTAGAATAGTCATTTTGTCTTGAATACTAGAAATATTCTTTGTGTTTGTAGCAATGTTGGTTGTGTTGGTTTCGATGCTTGAAGTATTAGCATTAATCATAGCTAGTAATTTAGCCGCTTCATCTTTTCCGAGAATGCCTTGAATTGTTTCAAACCATTCATTAAATTCATCTAGATTATCCACTTTAAATTGATCCAAATATGAACTCCATTGAGCTGATATTTGAGAATAATCAATTTCTTTAACAGTTCCACTTACATAACCACATATTGAGCTATCTGTTCTAGTATCTGTAATATTAGCTTGTGTTATTTCACTAACGCCAGCACCAACATAAATCTGCGCTAATACAATTTGATATTGTGTTTCATTTCTAACTGGTGCAGTAGCTACTGGTGTAATAGATGATATTTGGCCTGTGACTTTCTTTAATGTGATGTTTCTATCAGTTATATTCTTTTCTATTACAATAGTATCAATTCGAGGATAAATACTATTTGCTACATCTAATGTAATATTTGTAATAGAATCAAATAATTTAACTTTACCTTCAATATTGCAGTATCCTGTTTTGACTGATACTGTCATATTGCTATTAGCTACCACTTGTAGTTCACCTTCAAACACACCTGTAGTAAAGAAATGATTTAATAGTTCCGCAAAGCTATCCGCATCATATGTTCTATCCCCATTTTCGGAGTTCCAAAATAAACCATATTCATTTGCCATGTTAATTGCCTTCTTTCACGAAGAATTTGCACGCATTAGAATTAATTTTTTGAACAATATATTCCATTGATGCAGTTGCTAGTTCTAGATATTCACCTTTTCTAAAATCAATGCATATAACTTTAGATCCAATTAAAAGTTTAGCGAATACTTCTTCTGCTTTTATTTCTGTAATTGTCATATTTGCCTTTCTATGAATCAGTCCAGTCTATTGTTTCAGGAATTGTAGTCCCAAACGTTAATTCAACTTTCATAGATTCATTCTCATAAGTTTCTTGAATTTGTGTTATGCGAAGATTGATTTGCAATCCCCAAGATTCTTTCTTAATAGTTACAATGTCACCAAGATCATAATCAGTTTTATATTGAAAATTAGAGTTAGCGTAACAAGCACTTTCAAACGATTCACTGATTGCATCTTCATTTAGTTTATCTACACCACGTTGCAACAATGCTGCTTGATAATCTGCCACTGTCATATCATCACTAGATATATCTGTCGCACTTAGAAATTCTTCTTTTCTTGCTAATCCGGTAAGAGTATCATCACCAGCTATTACAATTGTTCTAGCAGAGCCTTCTCCTTCTCCACCTACATAGCAAACATTCTTTTCTAATTGAGTATTGTATGTGTATGTAGCAGATTGCAGATTATTAAACCCTTCCGAGAATACAATTCTTTCTCTATCGTTCTGTTCTAGTGTTCTATCTAATCCCCTGTATGTTTCAAAATAGATCTTCTTTGTGGCAAAATCAGGTCTTAATCTGTATGCAATATCAGCGTATTTAGATAGTTTTTGCTCATAAGTTAATAAATTCTTATAAGTCGCTTGAAAAGTAACTGTTTCTGTATACCCTTGTAGTTTCCCACATTCAACTTTAGGTATAGCTGTAGCATTGTTTAGAAGTGTTTGCATTACTTCTTCAACTTTGCCATTAGACACTGAGTATGTTTCTTTTATTAATCTTCTATCTAGATAGCTAGACAAGAATCTGCCTTGTGCATTAATCACATTAGAAGTTGAATCTTGTGTTTGAGTAATATATTCAATTACACCAGCCTCTTTTGAACCATCTTTCCAAATAAGATTGCCTTCCTCAATCAACGCATAATTTGATAAAGAAAAGGGCATTTGCAATTCAAATGTCCCTGTTTCGTAATATTTTCTAGTCCACAATAAAGATGTGTAATTATCAATAATTCCTAGAAATTCCATATTAGAATTGTATATTCTAAGCTCCATAATTACACCCCATTGTATTTATATGTATATCGTATTTCAATCGACATATTGGCTACACCTTCTTCAGCATCATAAGCAATGTGATTATCACCTTCTGATAATTGAATAAAAGCCGAATCTTCACTTAGATAGTTGTTTATTTCAGTTCTTACACCATCAGTAGTGTAATATACATGCTTTTCGCCTATTCCTGTAGTTATTTCTAATATGTCTGTAGCTTTCATTGAGAATGGTTTAGTGCTAGTCCCAATATACATATGTTTGCTTTTTTCCACATGTGATAAAGCAATGTTTCTAACATCACCACAACATGTAATTTTGAATGTCAAACCAACGTTTGATTGCTCAGTATTATTAACTAAGTTTTGGATCTTAATTAATGAACGATATCCAAATTCTTCTTTTAGACTCGTAAAATTATGTGGAAATGTAAATGAGCCATTCCACTCTGCCATATATTTAATGGTTTCATTTTCATCATAAAAGAATGGATCTGGACACAATAAACTGATAGTCGCTTTTCTAGCTTCACCAGTTCCGGTAACAGTAATAGATTCAACATAATAATTAATAACCTTTACATCATTGTTTTCTGTATATTTAAGCGTGCCTTTAGTATTTACTTTAAAACATTTATACAGATTAGACCTATGAGATTGGTGTTCACCTTTATCGGCAACTGTTAAGACGATATTTCTCTTAGCCACTGTAGAACCCTGAAAGATAGCACCATCTACTGTTGTGTTATCAGTTGTGACGATATTATTACTAATATAATAGATTCCATCAACATCACATAAAACAAAGGGATAAAAGCTCTCCCCAAATATGATAGTAGTTCCATTATTATTAGAACATGATATTGTTCTTTTATCCATTAGACACCTCGCATAGCTAGAACCATCTGTCTAGTTTGATTTCTAGTTTGTCTAGCTACTTCACTAGCTGATAATTGTTGGGGTGCATTAATCACTACATTTTGTGTAAATCCACCACCCACACCATTTAATCCACCATTCAAAGTAGATGAGACTTGTGTAGTTAATGCCGTGTTCATGCCTTCCATAGCTTTATTTACACTAGACATATTATCTTCAATGCCTACTGCTATACCTTGTGGAAGATATTGACCAACTTCTTTAGCCATTAATCTTGATGGAGATGCAATACCGAAGAACGATTTAACACTATCTACTAATCTACCGCACGCTTTAATTGCCGCATCAACCAATCCGCTTACTGCATTAGTGATACCTGATGCAATACCTGATAGAATATCACCACCAAGTCCTACCCAGTCTGTATCTAAGAATGCCCTAATCATCTCACCACAGAATTCTATAATCGATGATAAGATATTAGGCATTGTTGTTAACATACCACTTAAAAGTGATCCAATTATTTCAATACCTTTTTGTAATATTGTCGGCAAGTTCATCACAATACCACTAGCTAATGTAGTAATGATTTGCATCGCACCCATCACAATATTAGGCAATGCTGTTTGAATGCCAGTAATAATACTACTTATTACTTCCAAACCACTCATAATCAGTGTAGGAAGATTTAGAGCAATTCCATTCACTAATGTAACTATCATATCAACTGCACTAGTTAAAATCTGCGGAAGATTTTGTGATATGCCTTGTGCAAAGTTTGAAACGATTGCAGTAGCACTTGTCATGAGTTGCGGTGCTGATGCTGATATTTTTGTGACCAGTTGTGGCACAAATGTATTAAATGCATTCAACAATCCTGTAACAATATTCCCTAACATTGGAATTAAATTTTTTGTTAAGAAATTGTTTGTTGATGTAAGTAGTGTATTTAACGCTGGTGTAATGTCTTCACCTAATGACAAATTAGCTAGAACATTCTCTGCCGCCGCTTTCATTGAGCCAAATGATCCAGTGAAAGTTGATGCCGCTTCTTCTGCCGCCACTCCACTAACGCCTAGTTCTTCTTGAATGACGTGAATTGCTTCGTATACATCGCCGAGGTTATCAATATCATACTCTACACCTGCTAGTTCCCCTGCATCTTTAAGCAAGCGTTCCATCTCGGTTTTAGTACCCCCGTAACCCAACTTCAAGTTGTCTAGCATTGTATAGTTCTGCTTAGCGAAACCTTGATATGCGTTTTGAACCGCACTAATGTCAGTACCCATCTTAGCTGAGTTATCAGCCATATCTAAGATAGCTTGATTTGCCGCTTCTGCCGCACCTTGAATGTCGTCTCCAAACGCTTGTTTTAAGCTAGCACCAAATGAAACCGCCTGTTCTGCGTAAGTGTTAGCACTGATACCAGCAGTTGCCGCTTCACTAGCAAACTGTTTCATGCTATCTGCCGCATCACCATAGATAGTTTCAATACCACCAAATGATTGTTGTAACGCACCACCTGCATTTAATGTAGCCGTAATTGCTTTACCAATTCCTGCCGCCGCTATAGCAGTTTTAAGCGTAGATACTAGTTTAGCACCTAAATTAGATCCAGCACTTTCTCCAGCACTAGTAGATTCTTTGTTTAATACGTTTGAAATACTCCCTGAAAGCCCATCAGCTGATGGAATAATTTGTACATATGCTTTTCCTAAATCAGCCATAGTTATTTCCTTTCTTCGCTCTTAGGATGACTTGCTAAAATTTGCTCACGTTTGCGTTCAAATTCGTCTATCGTCAAACCTTTAGCGTATTCATTTTCTTTTGGTTCGTGCATTAATAAATCATAAATTGATTTAGGACGATTTCTGTTTTTTTGACCATCTTTCGTATTCATCCACAATAAATACGCTAGTCTATCGTTTGCACTTGCTAAAAGTAATGTGTCGAGTGAGTATTTAATACCACTCATTTTCATTTTGATTCTTGAATTATCCCTCAACCCAGATGCTAGGATAGATGCATATAATAAATTGAGACTCCGCCAATCATAAATATGATATGATTCTGCGAAGTCACAAATTAAAGATTCTTCATCTATTTTCACCATCTTGGTGAGGATAACTAGTTTTTTGTGGATTGATTGCTATTTAGAATTTCTACTACTTCTTTTGCACATTTCTCAATAGATACATGACCATTTTCATCTTCTAAGTGTTTATACAATCTTTTCTTCTGTTCTTCACCTAATAAAAGTGTCAATAACTTAGGAAGTTTTTCTAAATGTCCATCATCTACATCCGAAATAACATCGAATAAATACATGTTATCTAACTCAGCTTTATGGATTCTGTACTCGAAGCCTGATTCAGTTGTTCCTACAATCTTATCCATAGTTATTTAACCGTAATGTATTCCTTATGAGTGATTCCTTCAGTAGGTAAACATGTAATTGTTAATTCATAACTAGCTAATTCATCATCTTTATATGTAATTTCACCAATTTCACTGATTTTTCCATCAGGGATAACAATTCTCTTAAGTGATCCATTGCGAAGCAACATATCAATTACATACACTCTTTCAGGT
>CAVHRL010000082.1:0-8128 GCA_963638375.1 Lachnospiraceae bacterium | reverse complement strand
GTCTTGTAGTTTATCTTTATTGATTCCATAGTCTTGGAAGATACCAGCTTTTAGATTTAAACCAAAATTCTCAAAGAATTTTTCATATCCTTCACGATCTTTTTCTAACATTTCTTTTAATGCAGAAGAAATCTTTGTTTCAATAGATTTAGCCATCATCTTTACTTGACGATCTTGTTGAAGGATTTCACGAGAAATGTTGAGGTTGAGATCATCACTATCTACAAGTCCTTTAACAAATCTAAAATAAGAAGGAATTAGATCTTTCACTTTATCCATGATAAATACATTTTTACAATAGAGTTCTAGACCTGGTTCGTAATCTGTATAGTAGAAATTAAATGGTGCTTTAGAAGGAATATATAACAATGCTGTATAAGAGATATTTCCTTCTACAGAATAGTGAATGACTTTTTGAGGGTCTTCCCAATCATTGAATTTAGATTTATAGAATTCGTTGTAATCTTCAGTAGAAATCTTTGATTTTTGTTTTTTCCAAAGTGGAACCATGGAATTTAAAGTTTCTACTTCTTGTGTATCAATTGTTTTGTTTTCATCTGTAGGATCAGGAACATGTTTTGTACATTCCATTTCAATTGGATAACGTACATAGTTACTGTACTTTTTAATAAGTTCTTTAATCTTCCATTCTTCTAGATATTCAGAATAATTGATATCTTCTGTATCATCTTTTAAATCTAATGTAATTCTTGTGCCATATTCAGGTTTATCAATTTCAGAAATGACATATCCATCTTCACCAGATGAAGACCAACTATATGCTTTATCAGAATTAATAGACTTTGTTTCTACGAGGATTCGTTTCGCAACCATGAATGCACTATAGAAACCTACACCAAATTGACCGATGATGTCTGTATCTTTCTTTGCCTTTTCAAATTGTTCACGGAATTCTGCAGAACCACTTTTTGCGATAGTACCAAGATTCTTTTCAAGCTCTTCATTTGTCATACCGATACCAGTATCTTCAATAATGAGTTGACGTGTATCTTTGTTTCTTGTGATTGTAATCTTTAGATCTTTTTTAGAGACTTTATGTTCTTTATCTGTTAGAGAAACGTAATGTCTCTTATCTAATGCATCTGATGCATTAGAAATCAATTCTCTAAGGAATATTTCTTTATTTGTATAGATTGAATTAATCATCAATTCTAATAGACGCTTTGATTCAGCTTTGAATTGTTTCTTTGCCATTATATCTTCCTCCTTTAGCACTCTATAACGGTAACTGCTAAACATTGTAGTACGTTGATATTTGAAAATCAAGTTTCTGTATAAAAAATATAATTAACTGATAAAATTGATGTATGAAAGAAATAAATGTAAATGAAATAACAAATGCAATTGCGGAAATGTCGGGAGAAATAGCTTGTGTTTATGATTCAGATGTTTTGCAGGCAATCCAACAAAGTGCTAAAAAAGAAGAAAATGAGCGTTCAAAAAGTGTTATGGAAATGTTAATGGAAAACGCAAAAATTGCGGAAAAAGAACATATTCCATTATGCCAAGACACAGGACTCATGATTGTATGGCTTCATATTGGACAAGATGTGCATCTTGTTGGTGGTAGTTTAAAGGATGCGGTGAATGAAGGTGTAAGAAGAGGGTACGTAGATCATTATCTTCGTTTATCTAGTGTGAGTGATCCTTTATTTGATAGAAAGAATACAAAAGATAATACGCCAGCTATTATCTATACAGATATTGTGGATGGAGAATCCATTGAAATAGAAGTGATGGCGAAAGGATTTGGATCTGAGAATAAATCAGCACTGAAGATGTTAACACCTGCAGATGGTGTGGAAGCTGTAAAGAAATTTGTTTTAGAGACAGTTCAAAATGCTGGACCAAATGCTTGTCCACCATTTGTGATTGGTGTTGGGGTTGGTGGCACATTTGATTCATGTGCGAAAATGAGTAAAGAAGCTTTATTAAGACCGATTTCAAAATCAAATGGTGATGCAAGATATAAAGCGTTAGAAGATGAATTATTGGAACAAATCAATGCATTACAGATTGGACCAATGGGATTCCATGGAAAAACGACTGCATTGAAGGTGCAAATAGAATACGCACCAACACATATCGCAGGATTGCCAGTGGCAGTAAATATTTGTTGTCATGTTTGTAGACATGCAAAGAAGGTGATTTCATGAAACATATCACATTACCATTGAAAGAAGCAGATATTTTAGATCTACATGCTGGAGAGGCTGTGTTATTATCTGGAACAATTTATACCGCAAGAGATGCGGCACATAAACGTCTTGTAGAAATGATTGAACATGGGCAATCTTTACCGTTTGATTTACAGGATGCAACCATTTACTATGTTGGTCCAACTCCTGCAAAAGATGGACAAGTGATTGGTTCAGCTGGTCCTACGACTTCTTCTAGGATGGATCCTTATGTTCCTATATTAGCAAAAAAAGGAATGAAAGGTATGATTGGAAAAGGTAGAAGAAGTGAAGCTGTTAAACAAGCGATACAAGAGCAACAAATGATTTATTTTGTTTGTGCAGGTGGTGTTGGAGCACTTCTATCACATTGTATCGTTTCTAGAGAGATGATTGCGTTTGAAGATTTACTTGCGGAAGCAATTACAAAATTAGAAGTAAAAGATTTCCCTTGTTTTGTGGGAATGGATATAAATGGAAATGATATATATGATTTGGAGGATTAAGATATGGATGTATATGAAAAATCATTAGAGTTACATAAAAAGAATCATGGAAAGTTAAAAGTAGAATCTAAAGTTCCTTGTGAAAACGCAGAAGACTTGTCTTTGGATTATACACCGGGAGTTGCAGAACCATGTCGTAAGATTCATGAGAATCCTGAATGTAGTTATCAATATACAAATCGTGGGAATACAGTCGCTGTTATTTCTGATGGAACTGCAGTATTAGGATTAGGTGATATTGGTGCAGAAGCTGCTATGCCTGTTATGGAAGGAAAAGCATTATTAATGAAAAGATTTGCGAACATTGATGCTTGGCCTTTAGTAATTGACACTAAAGATACAGAAGAAATCGTTAAGTTTTGTAAGATGGTTGCCCCTTCTTTTGGTGCAATCAATCTAGAAGATATTAGTGCACCAAGATGTGTAGAAATTGAAAGAAGATTGATTCAAGAATGTAGTATACCTGTATTTCATGATGATCAACATGGTACCGCAATTGTAGTATTAGCTGCCTTGATCAATTGCTTGCGTTTAAAGAAAGTAAAACCAGAAACACAAAAAGTCATTGTTTCTGGATGTGGAGCAGCAGGTTCTTCTATTATTCGAATGTTATATAACTATGGATTCCATAAGATTTACGCATTTGATATTGATGGATGTGTAGATCCTGATAAAGCAGATTCTTATAATGATTTGAAAAAAGAACTATTACAATATGTGAATCTAGATCATCAACATTATGCTTCTCTAGCAGAAGGTATGAAAGAAGCAGATATCTTTATTGGTGTTTCTGCCCCTAAATTAGTTACAAAAGAAATGGTTCAATCTATGCATGAAGGAAATATTGTATTTGCGATGGCAAATCCTGAACCAGAAATCTCTTATAAAGATGTTAAAGAAGCGGGTGCGTATATCATTGGAACAGGACGTTCAGACTATCCAAACCAAGTTAATAACTTATTGGCTTTTCCAGGATTGTTTCGAGGCGCATTAGATTCTAAAGCAACTAAAATCACAGAAGAAATGAAAATTGCGGCATCAGAAGGACTTGCGTCTTTAGTATCTGATGAACAATTAAATAGAGAATATGTCATTGTTTCACCATTTGATGAAAGGGTTGTTCCTACAGTAGCTAATGCAGTAAAAGAAGAAGCAATCAAATCGGGATTTGTGAGGAAGTAGTATGGTTGCAGGAAATTACATCCCGAAATTTGTAGACGACTATTGTGTCATGGATACAGAAACAACAGGTTTAGATCCTAGATATTGTGAATTGATAGATATCTCCATTATGAAAGTAAGAAATGGAGTGATTGTAGAGGAATATAATCATCTGATGAAACCTGAAAAGAAAATCAATTCATTCATTACTAATTTAACAGGAATCACTAATGAAATGGTAAAAGAACAACCACATTTCAATGAACTTGCGGAAGAAATCTTTTCATTCATTGATGGAGAATTTTTGGTTGGACAAAACTTATCATTTGATTTGAGATTTTTAAGTACTTTAGGTAATAGAGATATTCATAATCAATATAGTGATACGATGATATTAGGAAGAAAATTACTTCCTCATCTTGCACATCATCGTTTACAAGATCTATGTGAATATTATCAAGTAACTCCAGGTACACATAGAGCGAAAGCAGATACATTTGCGACATATCAAGTATATGAAGCAGAAAAGAAAACATTCTTAGAACTTGATGAAAAACCGTTTAAGTAGATTTTAGGATCTACTTTTTACTATGGAATTTATGAGTTACTCAATTAATTCCTTGTTACTTTTGTATTGTGATTGTCATCGATATAATATTTCCAAGGAGTAGATATTATGGAAATTATTTATGTTGGCGTCGTATTTTTGGTAATCATCATTGCCTTAGGTTTGAAGAGACCATTATATCAAGCAGTACTTGCAGGAATTGTTATGATGATGTTCTTCTTTCGTATTTCTTTGAAAGATAGTTTCAATCAATTTCTGAATGTCTTAACAAATTGGAGCTCTTTACAAATCTTAATATCAATCTATCTCATTACATTTCTACAAAGGATGTTAGAGAAACGAAATCAAATCAAACTAGCGCAAATTGATTTAGAAAATATTTTCCATAGTACACGGATTACTTGTGCTGGGCGTGTTTGTTTATTGGTTTATTGCCATCTGCAGCTGCTATGGTGTTATGTGGCCAAATGGTAGATGAACAAACACATGATTATCTAAAACCTAAAGATCAAGCTTTCTTAGCGAGTTGGTTTCGACATATACCAGAAAGCTCTTTACCAACATATGCATCAGTTCTTTTAATGAGTAATATTTCTGGTGTGAATATTACATCATTCTTATTAGGAATGATGATTCCAATCATTGTGTTAGTTTCAATTGGATATTTTAGTGTTTTAAAAAAAGTTCCAAAATCAAATCATGAGAAACAAGAATTTAACATAAAAGATGTATTTCGTTTGATGAAACATTTATCATCACTATTATTAATCTTAATGTTAATTTTAATCTTTAAAGTAAATGTTGTTATCGCAATTCTATTATCTATTATGTTTAGTTTGTTTGTGTATCATTTTCAATGGAAAGAAATCAAACCATTCTTTGTATCATCCTTCGAAAAAAAGATGATTGGAAATACTTTCTTAGTATTGGTATTTAAAGAATTTATTGGTTTTAGTGGCGTATTAACAATACTACCAAATGTATTATCACAATTGCCAATTCCTACGTATATGATATTTGTATTGTTATTTTTGATAGGTGGGATCATATCTGGAGCGAGTGGAATCATAGCTTTAGGAACACCAATTGCCTTTGCGACGTTACAAGGTGGAATGCCATTCATGGTATTACTAATGTGTGTATGTCACGCGGCTAGTCAACTATCACCAACGCATATTTGTTTGTCTGTTGCGAGTGATTATTTTCATGTATCTTTATCTGATTTGATTAAAGAAACGATTCCGAAGTCTTTGTGTTTTATTGCTTTCGCAATTGTTTATTATCAAATGTTAAATTTGATAATATAAAAAACAGGATTAATCCTGTTTCTGATAAATACGTATTACAAACTCAGCAGTGATATCCATACCATCTAAAGCATTGAGTTTTTCAATATCATCACTTTTTGTACGATGATAATAAGGTGTCATCTTAAATAAAGATAATAGGGTATCTTGATTACAGTGGAATACATTAGAAATAATGTATTCTTTTTCTTTTACCATATTTGTTTCTAATGGTTTAATGATATTTTCATATGGTGTATCATACAAAAACTCTTTTAACTCTAATAAATGTTTAGGACCAGGTGAAACAAATACAAATCTACCACCATTCTTTAAAACTCTTTCGATTTCATCTTTCGCAAATGGAGCGAAACATGTATAAGCCATATCACAACAGCTATCTTCTAAAGGAAGTCTAAAGATAGAACCAACGACATATTGCGTAGATGGATCACTTTTCGATGCATGTTTTAATGCATCTTTACTCATATCAAATCCATACTTTTCATGTGCAACAAGTTCTTTTGTGTAATAACCTTCACCACACCCAAGATCACACAACGCTTCAGGTTGATAGACTTCACTCAAACGAACAAGTTCATCTTTTAGAAATGCATAACCACCAGAATTCAAGAAGTCTGTTCTAGCTTGTACCATTTCTTTGTTGTCACCATGATCTACTGATTGTTTGATCAATAAATTTAAATAACCTTGTTTTGCGTAATCAAAAGAATGATGATTTTCACAAATTGCACTTTTATTTACTTTTTCTAATGTTTTGTTACAAATAGGACATATCAATTTCATGGAAGTATTGTATCATCATTTCTTGAAAAATTCACTTGACTGACTGCCAGTCAGTGCTATACTGCAAGTGGAGGTGCCTATGGCAGAAGTAAAAGATAGTGAAGAAAGAAGAAATGAGTTTGTTGATGCTGCAGAAAAACTATTCAAAGAGAATGGAATCGTAGATACAACGATCAATTCTATTGTCAAAGAAATGAATGTCGCAAAAGGATTGTTCTATTATTACTTTAAATCAAAAGATGATGTAATAGATGCAATTAGTGATAAATATAATGAAGTATTTAATGAGATGATGCATGCATCTATGGATAAACCTACATATGAAGAAAGGTTGGAACAATATGTAGAGAATTGTATTGCCTCATTTCGTACTCTAACAAGTGAAGTACATGGAGATGTAGATTTAATTCAACTATCTTCAAGATCAATTGATGAAGCAAAGCAATCCGCAATCGATGGATTATGTGAAATGTTTGAAGAAGGCATGAACAATGGTGCACTACAGTTTGTTCATCCTAAATATTACGCAGATATCTTAGTAAGTGGAATATTAACACTTGTAGAAGAAAAAGAAGCATCAGATGAAGAAATAAAAGATATTATTATGGATCTTATTAAAAGATCTGGAAAGGAATAAGAGATATGTCAGAAAATAATGAAAAAGATATGAATGAAAAGATTAATTCTTTTAAAGAAGAAGCAATGAAGGCAATGAAAGAAACAACAGAAACTGTTTGGAAAAGAATCAAAATAGAAAAGAGAAAAGCAGAGATTCGTAGTGAAATTGGACATCTTTCTAGAGAACTATCAAAGTCTTATGAAAAGTTAGGAAGACAATATTTTCTTCTAAAAGAAAATCATACAGAAATTGGTGGAGAGAAAGAAACATTTGATTTGATTCGTTCAAAAGAAAAACTAATTGAATTGTTGAATGAAAAGTTAGATCAGTTAGATATTGAATGAGAATTATGAATTAATTAAAGTAAGAAAGTATATAAAAAGGAAAACAGCATTTTGAAAATCATTAGAATTTCCCCTGTTTTGCATGAGAAATGTATTTTGATAATTTACAACCATATATTTTAAACGAATTTGAATTCTGTAATCTACTAGATGAGAACGTTAGGACTGAAGTGAAGCACAAGAAATCAGCATACTTGATAACAAATTAGAGAATTATAATTCTGAATTTGATGTCATAAAAGGAAAGAATATACGGTACCAAAAGCATTACAACAATGTGAAAGACTAGGAATAACAAAGTTATCTGATGAGAAATATCACCAAAGATATCAATTAACAAAGAAACAAAAAGATATATTAAGTGCTTTAGGAATACAAGATAAACAATACAAAGAATACTGTAAAAAAAATAGAGGACCAGATTAATGAAAATGAAATCTGATCCTTTTTCAATAGATGTATATAAGTTTTAAAAAATTGACAAAAAAGGTATATGGACTATAATTGAAATACAAAAACGGAAATATAATTTTTTAGATGGAGGAAATAATGGAAAATTATAAAAATGTATTTGCCTTTGATATAGGTGTTGGATCGACTGGTTCTGCAGTCAGTGATGGTTCTCGAATGTTGTATATG